>JBFIWG010000083.1:0-11678 GCA_041606495.1 Nocardioidaceae bacterium | reverse complement strand
GGTGCGTCCATGGTTGTCCGCCGTGTCCTGACCTCGTCGTGGCCGGCGATCGCGGTGACCGCCGTGGGCGTGCTCACCGTGCTGCACAAGTTCGGTGTCTCCAGCGAAACCCTGGGGATCTACCTGGTCTACCTCCTGGTGGGCATCGCGGTGCCGGGCGTCTTCACCTGGCGGCTGCTGCTGCGCTCCTTGCACCGCGACGACGAGGCGCCTACCTGGTTCGAGGACCTCAGCCTGGGCACGATCTTCGGCTTCGGCCTCCAGCTGCCGTTCTACCTCGTCGGCCTCATGCTCGGCGTGACCGAGCTGGCGTTCCTGCCCGTCGTACTCGTCGTGGTGCTGAGCCTGACCCCGTTCGGCCGGTCGGTCTGGCGGCTACCCACGCGGTCGCTGGACGCACGGGCGTCCTGGGCCATCGGTGGCGTGATCCTCTACGGGATGGCGTGGCTGTCCTGGAACGCGTTGTTCCGGCGACCGCTAGGGCTCCCGCCGCACCGCACGACCAACCTCGACGAGACCTTCCACCATGCGCTGGTCTCCGAGCTGTCCAACCGGTTCCCGGCCGAGATCCCCTATCTGCTCGGGACCAGGCTGGACTACCACTGGTTCGTGCACGCGCAGATCGCGACCGCACGGGTGACCACCGGGATCGACACGGTGGTCTTTCTCCGCTTCCTGATCCCGGCCCTGGGTCTCGTGCTGGCCGTCGTCGGCCTCGGCGCGGTGGCGCATCGTCTCACCGGGCGCCCCTTGGCGGCGGTCGTGGCGCCCGGCCTGCTCGTTGCCGGCGCGTTCCACATGATGGGAGCCGACTACCCCGCCGACCTGTTCACCGAGCCCTTCCTGTCCAGCCGGTTCACCTGGAGCCCGTCCCAGGTCTACGGCGTCTTCATGTCGATGCCGGTGCTCATGCTCCTCCTCGAGGTGCTGCGGCCCGACCGGCGGCCGGGGCGGCTGCACTGGGTGACGCTCGGCCTGTCCCTGCTCGCTCTGGCGGGCGCGAAGGCGACCTTCCTGCCGGTGTTCCTCTGCGGCGCCCTGGGTGCCTGGGGCATCCACCTGCTCGCGCGACGACGCGTCAGCGTCGACCTCACGATCCTGACCGGACTGCTGCTCGCGGCCACGCTGTTCGCCCAGTTCGTGCTCTTCGGTGGCCAAGGGGGCGGCCTGGCCTTCCGGCCGTTCCAGTCCACGCGCTACGCGCTGGCCAGCCAGGGCATCGAGGTGACCGACGGGTCCGTCGCGGCGATGAGCGCCGCAATGCTCGTGGGCTGGCTGCTGTACGGCAGCGGAGCCGTCGGTCTGGTTCGCCACCGGCCGCGTCTCGACCCCCGGGTCACGTGGGCGCTCACCGCGATTCCCGCCGGGATCGTAGTGCCGTTCCTGCTCTACCGGTCCGGCCTGAGCCAGTTCTGGTTCGAGCGGGCGACCGCCGAGCTCGTCGTCCTGCTCTCGGCGTGGGGCCTGACCTACCTGCTGCCCAAGCCGCTGACCGTGTCGCGGGCCGCGCTGCTGGCCGTCGCCGGCACGGCCTTGGGCACGGGCGCCTACCTCGTGGCGGAGGAGATGGCCGCGCGCGAGGACAACGGCCGGTTCGCCACCCTGGGCTCGGTGCTGCTCACCGTCGCCGTACCCGTCGCGGTGGTGCTGGCCTTCTTCCTGGCCCGCGGCGCTCTCGCACCCACGCGCTGGCGCGGGCGTCCGCCGGTGCTGCTCGCCGTCGTGGCCCTCCTCGGGCTGTGCCTGCAGAACCCGATCGCTACGGGACACCTGGCCCTGACCGAGCCGTTCCCGGACAAGGTCGCCAAGGTCGAGTTGTTCGCCAAGGGCGGGGCGGAGGCGGCCAGGTACGTCGAGAGCCGCTCCGACGCCGACGACGTGCTGGCCACGAACATCCACTGTCGTCAGCCGGACGAGACGCGGTGCGACAACCGCAACTTCTGGCTGGCGGCGCACAGCGAGCGCCGCATCGTGGTCGAGGGCTGGGGCTACAACGCCGTCACCAACGCCCAGCACAAGCCGGACACCGGCAACCCGTTCCTGCCGATGCCCTACCCCGAACGGCTCCGCATCAACGACGCGGTGTTCACGGAGCCCTCGGAGGAGAACCTGCGCCGCCTGGTCGAGTCGTACGGCGTCTCGTGGCTCGTCGTGGGCAAGGACTACCCGGTCGACCTGGCCACCCTGAACCGGCAGGACGACCTGCTCTCCAAGGAGTTCGCCAACAAGAACTACGTGGTCTACGAGGTCCTGATCAGCGGCTGAGCCTGGCCCGCTCCTTGAGTGGCTCCCACCAGGCGCGGTTCTCGGCGTACCACCGCACCGTGTCGGCCAGGCCCTGCTCGAAGTCCACGGCCGGGGTGTAGCCCAGCTCGTTCTTGATCTTGTCGATGGACACCGAGTAGCGCAGGTCGTGGCCCTTGCGGTCCTCGACCTTGACCACCCGGTCCCAACCGGCCTCGCAGGCCTCCAGCAGCCTGCCGGTGAGGTCCTTGTTGGTCAGCTCGGTGCCGCCGCCGATGTTGTAGACCTCGCCCGGCCGGCCACCCTCGAGCACCAGGTGGATCCCGCGGCAGTGGTCGTCGACGTGCAGCCAGTCCCGGATGTTTGCTCCCTCGCCGTACAACGGCACGGTGCCGCCGTCGATCAGGTTGGTCACGAACAGCGGGATGACCTTCTCCGGGAACTGGTAGGGCCCGTAGTTGTTCGAGCAGCGGGTGACGCACACCGGCAGCCCGTGCGTACGGAAGTAGGAGCGGGCGATCAGGTCGCTGGACGCCTTCGACGCGGAGTACGGCGAGTTCGGCTCCAGCGGCTGGTTCTCGTCCCAGCTGCCGTGCTCGATCGAGCCGTAGACCTCGTCGGTGGAGACGTGCACGAACTTCTCCACGCCGTGCTTCAGCGCCGAGTCGAGCATCGTCTGGGTGCCCACCACGTTGGTCATCACGAAGTCCGCGGCACCCAGGATCGAACGGTCCACGTGGCTCTCCGCCGCAAAGTGGACCACCACGTCGGCCTCGGCGGTCAGCTCGTCGACCAGCACCCGGTCCAAGATGTCGCCCTCGACGAAGCGCAGCCGCTCGTCGTCACGCACCGGCGCCAGGTTGGTCAGGCTACCGGCATAGGTGAGCTTGTCGAGCACCGTCACCTGAGTCGGCCGGGTCAGCCCCCAGGCGTCACCGAGAACGGTCCGGACGTAGTGGCTGCCGATGAAACCGGCGCCGCCGGTGACCAGGATCTTCATGCGGGCACCCTATCCGGGGGCACGTCGGCGACGGCCGGTGGTCGCCCGTTCGGCCGGTAGACTCCCGGCCCATGCGGCTCAGGTTGCGCGACACCACGGCACTGGCCGCAGGATCTGCTGTCAGTGGTCTTCTCGCCTACGTCTTCTTCGCCCTCGCCACCCGTCACCTCGGCTCCGAGGACGCCGCGGCGGTGTCGGTGCTCTGGACCTACTGGAGCTTCGCGGCGGCGGTGCTCACCTTCCCGCTGCAGCACTGGATCGCCCGCTCCGTGGCGGCCCACGGCGGCGAGGGTGCGGTGCGTGCGGCGATGCCTCAGGTTGCGGTGGCCGTCCTCGCGGCCGGAACGCTGTCCGGGGCCCTGTCCTGGACCGTCCGGGACCTGCTCTTCCACCGCGACGACCTCTGGTTCCCGCTGCTGGTGGTCTGGGTGACGGTCGGGTCGGGCTTCATCGGCGTGGTTCGGGGCGGTCTCGCGGCCCGCCATCGGTTCATCTCCAACGCCTGGGCGCTGGTTGCCGAGAACGGCTCGCGGGTGCTGGCGGCGACGGTGCTGGTCGTTGCCGGGGTCCAGGCCAACCTCGGCTTCGGCATCTGCCTGGCTCTGGGCTCGATGGTCGGGCTGCTGTGGCCGTCCTCGTTCCGGTTCAACCGTGAGCGACCCAAGGGCGAGCCCGAGTCACCGCTGGCCTTCCTCAGCGGCGCGGCGAGCGGTCAGCTGATCGGTCAGGCCGTGCTGGTGGGTGGGCCCGTCGTACTCGCGCTGAGCGGGGGTACGGCGGCCGAGGTGACCGCCCTGTTCGCCGGTCTCGCGCTCTTCCGAGCGCCGTACACGCTGGCGATCGGCCTCGTCTCGCAGATCACCGGCCGGCTCACCGCCCTGCTGGTCGCGGGCAACCACGCGGCCCTGCGCAAGGTCCGCCTCGGCATCGTGGGATTCGCGGTGGTCGCGGTCGGCGTGGCCGCGCTGGTCGGGGGCCTCGCCGGGCCGTGGCTGATCCAGCTCATCTTCGGTGACGACGTCGTGCTGAGCGCTCCGATGGCGATGCTCGTGGCGATCGGCAGCGCCGTGGCACTCGCCAACCTGGTCACCACGATCGCCATCCTGGCCCAGAACCGGACCCACGCCGTTGCCCGCGGCTGGACCGTGGGACTTGTCGCCGGCGCCATCATGTTCATCGTCGGCTCCGGGCTGGACCCGCTGGAGCGCACGGTCTGGGCCTTCCTGGTCGCCGAGACGGTCGCGTTCATCGTCCTGCTCGGCGAGGAGGTCCGCGGCCTCCGCAAGCTGCGTGCGCGGCAGGTCGGGCCGGCCACGCTGAACTCGCTGTAGGCGCGACGCCGGAGCGGAAAGCAACAGCTCGCGTCCTGCGATCGCCGGACACTGCGCCGGCCGACGTGTTCTAGTGGGCCATGGCGCCTCTGCAGTTCCTGGTCCTCGGCGGCACGTCCTGGCTCGGTGGGACGGTGGCGGCCCTTGCGCGAGACCGGGGGCACGAGGTGACCTGCCTGGCCCGTGGCGAGTCCGGCAGCGTCCCACCGGGGGTGCGCCATGTGCGGGCCGACCGTGCTCGCCCGGGAGCCTACGACTCTGTCGCCTGCCAGCCGTGGGACGTGGTCCTCGACGTCAGCTGGCAGCCCGAGCTGGTCAGGTCCGCGCTGAGCGCGCTCGCCCCCACGTGCGACCACTGGATCTACGTGTCCTCGGTGTCGGTGTACGCCGATGACACGACGCCGGGGTCCGACGAGACGGCCCCGGTCCACCAGCCGTGGCCCGGGCGAGGACACGCCGAGCCCAGCGACTACGCAGGAGCCAAGGTTTCATGTGAAACCGCGTGTCAGATCGGCATGGGCGAGCACCTGATGGTCGCCCGGGCCGGTCTGATCGCGGGTCCCGGGGACCGCAGTGACCGTTTCGGCTACTGGCCCGCCCGGTTCGACCGGGTATCGGATGATTCCGAGGCCGTGCTCGTACCGCCTCTCGACACCCCGGCGCAGGTGGTCGACGTGCGTGATCTCGCGGCCTGGCTCGTGGACAGCGGCGAGCGGCGGCGGTGCGGGGTGTACGACGCCGTCGGACCCGTCCGCAGCCTCGGTGACGTGCTGACCGAGTGTGCACGGGCGACCCAGAAGCAGCCGCTGCTGGTCGAGGTCGACCAGGAGTGGTTGCAGGCCCAGAACATCACGCCCTGGATGGGAACTCGCTCGCTACCGCTGTGGCTGCCGATGCCGGACCACGCCGGGACGATGCGGCGTAGCAACGACCGTGCCGTGCGGGCGGGCCTGGACTTCCGACCGCTGGCCAGCACTGTCGCGGACACCCTTGCCTGGGAGCGCGACCTCGGGCTCAACCGCTCCCGCCAGGCCGGCCTCGCCCCGTGGGACGAGCAGACGCTGCTGGGAAAGCTGAGCCAGACCACTCAGTGATCCGTCGGCATCGCGCTGTGCGGCATGACTCTGTGCGGCTACAGCGCTTTGTCCATGTGTCGCTTTGTCGACAAAACGACTTGTCGCTAGATCACCCTGTCGTTCTGCGGGTCCATCATCCCCACGATCCGCTCCAGGTCGGCGATGGAGGCGAACTCGACGGTGATCTTCCCCTTCGACTTGCCCAGGTCGACCTTGACCCGCGTGTCGAAGCGGTCCGACAGCCGGCTCCCGAGCTCGATCAGGCCGGGCGCCGTCGGCTTTCGGGAGCGGGCGCGGCGCTTCTGCTCACCGCCGTACTCACCCACGGCGACAATCTCCTCGAGGCCGCGCACCGAGATTCCCTCCGCGATCACTCGTGCCGCCAGCCGGTCCTGCGCGTCCGCCTCGGCGACGCCGAGGAGGGCGCGGGCGTGCCCGGCCGACAGGACGCCGGCAGCAACCCGGCGCTGGACTGCCGGAGAGAGTCGGAGCAGCCGCAGGGTGTTGGTGATCTGGGGGCGGCTGCGACCGATGCGCGTAGCGAGCACGTCGTGGGTGCAGCCGAAGTCGTCGAGGAGCTGCTGGTAGGCGGCGGCTTCCTCAAGCGGGTTGAGCTGGGCACGGTGCAGGTTCTCCAGCAGCGCATCGCGCAGCAGGTCGTCGTCGTTGGTCTCCCGGACGATCGCCGGGATCGTCTCCAGCCCCGCCTCCTGGGTGGCGCGCCAACGCCGCTCACCCATGATCAGCTCGAAGCGGTCGTCCTCGACGCGACGGACAACAACCGGCTGGAGGAGCCCGATCGTCTTCACCGAGTGGACCAGCTCCGCCATGGCCTCCTCCTCGAAGACCTGGCGCGGCTGGCGGGGGTTGGGCGCGATCGACGTGACCGGCAGCTCGGCGAAGTAGGCGCCGGCCACGGGAGCGAGCGCGGGCTCGTCACCTGCGCTGCCCCCGTGCTCGGCGGTCGAGCCGTGGCTGTCAACGGGATGCTCGGCCGCGTGGGAATGGCCTTCGGTCGCGCGACCGTCGGTCTCGTGACTCGGAGTCGCCGACTGGTGACCGTTTCCGCCGTGGTGCGGCGCGTGACCGGCGTCGTTCGGCGTACCGAACGCGCCGCCGTTGCCCGACTCAGGCGTGACGGACGGCGGCGCGGTCGGGATGAGCGATCCGAGTCCCCGGCCGAGGCCGCGACGCTGCTGAGGCTTCTGGGTCATGCGCTTGCTCCTTTGATCGCCATTTCGCGGGCGGCTTCGAGATAGCTGAGGGCGCCTGGCGAACCGGGATCGTACGTCATCACGGTCTGTCCGTAGCTCGGCGCCTCGGAGATCCGCACCGAGCGCGGGATCGTCGTGCTGAGCACCTGGTCCCCGAAGTGGCCGCGAACCTCCTCGGCGACACCGGCGGCCAGTCGGGTCCGGGCGTCGTACATAGTCACGAGGATCGTGGACACGGCGAGATCGGGGTTCAGGTGAGCCTTGACCATCTCCACCGTCTCCAGGAGCTGCCCGAGACCCTCGAGCGCGTAGTACTCCGCCTGGATCGGGATCAGCATCTCGTCACCGGCCACCAGCGCGTTCAACGTGAGCAGCCCCAGCGAAGGCGGGCAGTCGATGAGCACGTAGTCCAGCCGGTCCTCACCCTCGGCGAACACCGGCGGGTACGCGTGGATCGCCTTGCGCAGCCGGCTCTCGCGGGCCACCAGGCTGACCAGGTCGATCTCCGCGCCGGCGAGGTCGATCGTGGCCGGTACGACGAACAGGCCATCCACCTCTGGGCTGGGCTGAACCACGTCGACCAGGGGTACGCCGTCGACGAGGGCGTCGTACGTCGACGGAGTGCCCCGGTGATGGTCGATCGAGAGAGCCGTCGAGGCGTTGCCCTGCGGGTCGAGGTCGATCACCAGCACGCGCTGTCCGTGCTGAGCGAGGGCGGCGGCCATGTTCACCGTCGTGGTGGTCTTGCCGACACCACCCTTCTGGTTGGCAACCACCATGACCCGGGTCTTGGCCGGCCGTGGCAGCGGCTCACGGAGTCGGCGCCCCTCGTTGACCAGCAACTGATGCTCGACAGAGCGGGCCATCGGCGTGGTGTGGTCGTCGAGCACCGCCGTCTGTGCGGCCACCTGAGCTGCGGTGCGATACGCGTTCGTACCTGGCGCCGGGTGAGGGCCGAAGCGCGTCGCATCCATCGACTCGGGCTGACTCACGTGCTTCTCCTTGGTTGCTGAACCTGTCTCCGCGGCGTCTGTTTCACGTGAAACGGACGGCTCGTCGGCATCAATGGCAGGGGCCAGCGTTTCACGTGAAACCGGCTCAGCCGGGTGCGACATCACGGACTGTGGACGAATCTGTGGATTCTGTGGGTATCTCTGGGATTCGGGCCACCCGAGGGCGGAATCGGGCTCTGTCGAGTCCCATTCCGGCCAACCAAGACCGGGGATAACCACAACGGGACCGGAGGGGGCGGCATCAGCCTCATCGAACGCGTGGGGCACCGGCTAACGACCCTTTCTTCGTGACTTGCGCGCTGAGGGGGCGCGTTTGGCCTTGGCTGCGCCGCCAGATCGGGCGGGGGTGCCAGAGTGCGCGTCCAAACCTAACCGGGACGGGTTCGTGGCCTCCACCCGGATCACGGTCGTGGGGGGATCAATCACGGACTCGCCGTAGACCTGCACGGACACCCGACCTGCACCCCAGCGCTTCAGGGCGCGCGCAGAGGCTTCGATCTCCTCGTGAACCGAAGACCCCTTCATGGCCACCAGCTCACCACCCTGGCGCACCAGCGGCATCGACCAGGCCAGCAACCGCTCCAGTGGGGCAACGGCACGGGACGTGACGACCGAGAACTCACGCCGGCCGTGCAACTCCTCAGCGCGGCCACGAACAACTTCGACGTTGGTCAACCCGAGCGCCTCGACCGCCTCGTCCAGGAACGTCGTTCGGCGCAACAGGGGCTCGACCAGCGTCAGCTGCAGGTCCGGCCGGCTGAGCGCGAGCACCAGTCCGGGCAGGCCGGCACCGGTGCCGATGTCGCAGACGTCCGTACCTTCGGGGACGGCCTCGCCCAGCAGCGCACAGTTGATCAGATGACGCTCCCACAGACGGGGGATTTCACGCGGGCCGATCAGGCCCCGGACCACACCGTCGGTCGCCAGCATCTGCACGTACCGCTCGGCCAGAGGCAGCGCATGCGAAAACACCCCCGTCGCCGCGGCGGGCGCAGGGGGTGTTTCACGTGAAACAGAGTCGTTCACCCAGTGCTCATCTCAGCGATGTCGTCCGTCCCGTCAGACGGGAAGCACGACGACGTAACGACGTGGTTCGGTGCCCTCTGACTCGGACTTGAGGCCGGCCGCAGCCACCGCGTCGTGGACAACCTTGCGCTCGAAGGGCGTCATCGGGTCCAGCGAGACCGCCTCACCCGACTCCTTGACCTGGTCGACCGTCTCGGCGGCGAGCTTCTCCAGGGCCGCACGGCGGTTCGCCCGGAAGCCACTGATATCCAGCATCAGCCGTGAGCGCTCACCGGTCTCCCGGTAGACCGCAAGGCGGCTCAGCTCCTGAAGTGCCTCGAGCACCTCGCCGTTGCGTCCGACCAGCTGGCTCAGATCGGCGCCGACGATCGAGACCGCTGCACGATCCCCTTCGACGTCCATGTCCAGGTCGCCGTCCAGGTCGGCGATGTCCAGGAGCTCCTCGAGGTAGTCGGCGGCGATGTCGCCTTCCTGCTCGAGCAGCTCCATCTTGGTCAGCTCCTGGCTACCGGACTCGGTCGCCACCGTGTCATCGGCGGTCTTCTCGGCGTTCTCGTCACTCACGTCGTACTCCTTGGAACTAGGGGCGTGGGGCGCTCAGGCGCCGGGCTTGTCGGTCGCGGTCGGATCTTGGTCGTCGCGGTCAGCCGCGGCGCCGTCCTGCTTCGGCCTGGGCTTCTGACCCTTGCGCTGGCTTCGCGACTGCTTCTTGGGCTGCTGACGCGGCTGCGGTTTGGGCTGCTCCTCCTCCACGATCTCCTCCTCGACAGGAGCGACCGGGAGTCCCTTGCGCGCGGCCTTGTGCGCGTCCCGCTCGGCCTTGGCTGCGGCGGCGGGGGTACCGGGGGCGGGGTTGTTCCGGATCACGTAGAACTGCTGACCCATCGTCCACAGGTTGGAGGTGGTCCAGTACAGGAGGACACCGATCGGGAACGCAACCCCGCCGACGGCGAAGACCAGGGGCAGGACGTAGAGCAGCATCTTCTGCTGCTGGGCGTACGGGCCGCTCATAGCGTCCGCCGGCATGTTCTTGCTCATCAGCTGGCGCTGGGTGAGGAAGGTGGTCGCGGTCATCGCAACCACCAGGACCGCGGCGATGATGCGCACCGACCAGTCACCCTCGGCGCGGATGAACGTGTCGGCGATGTTCGCGGTGAACAGCGTCGCCTCGCCGAACTGGGTGGCCTGCGTCTCGGTCAGCACGCCCCGCGGCTCGCCCTTGGCGGCGAGATCGAGCAGGCGGAACAGCGCCAGGAAGATCGGCATCTGAAGCAGGATCGGCAGGCACGAGGCGAACGGGTTGGTGCCCGTCTCCTTGTAGAGCGCCATCGTCTCCTGCGCGAGGCGCTCGCGGTCGTGGCCGTACTTCTTCTGCAGCTCCTTCACGCGAGGCTGCAGCAGCTGCATGTTCCGGCTGGACTTGATCTGCTTCACGAACAGCGGGATCAGCGCGGCGCGGATCACCAAGGTCAGGCCGACGATCGACAATGCCCAGCTCAAGCCGGACCGGGGCCCGAACACCTCGCCGAGAACGCTGTGGAAGCCGACGAGGATCAGGGAGGTGACCAAGTACAGCGGCTGCATGATGAAGCCGCCGACTGCACCGAAGAATTCGAACACTCAGGCTCCTCGAGTCTGGTGGGTCTGGTTGTCAGAGCTGGGGTCGCCCTCGAGGGGAGGGCGGGTGCCGGGCACCGGGTCGTAGCCCCCGGCGGCCCAGGGGTGGCAACGCGCGAGACGCTTCACGGCGTACCAGCTGCCTCGGATGCTGCCGTGCACCGTGACCGCCTCCAGCGCGTACGCCGAGCAGGAGGGGTGGTACCGGCAGACCTGGCCGTACAACGGGCTGATCAGCAGCCGGTAGAGCTTCAGGAAACCGATCAGGACGTACTTCATCGGTGCGTTCCGGCTGTCTGGGTACGGCGCGCCACCTTGGTCAACAGACCGTCGAAGTCTGCGGCGAGAGCTGCGTAGGACGCCGACGCGGCACCCGGAAGCGCGCGGACCACGAGCACAGCAGAGCCCGGCAGCGACGTCAGTCGCTCCCGGGCTATGTGGCGCAGTCGGCGCTTCACCAGATTTCGTGTCACGGCCGGACCCACTGCCTTGCTGACCACGAACCCCACCAGGGGCTCAGAAGCGTCCGTGGGTGCCACGAGATGGAGCACCATGGTGCCGGTGCCGGCTCGCTGCCCGCGACGAACCGTCTGACCGAACAACTGGCTCGAGGTGAGCCGGTTCTGCCGATTCAGCACGGGGCACCCCACGCGGGGGAGCAGCGGATCAACGCAACGAACGAGACGCTGGTCAGGCGGCCAGACGGTTGCGACCCTTGCGACGACGCGACGCCAGAATGGCGCGGCCGGCGCGGGTGCGCATCCGCAGGCGGAAACCGTGCGTCTTGTGACGACGACGGTTGTTCGGCTGGAACGTACGCTTGCTCACGAGATTGTTCTCCGGTGTCGGGGTGTGGGTCTCGGACCGGGTCGGGGCACTTGGCCTGTTCGGCTGGCACCGCCCACCCGCGGGGAATCGACGCTTCTCACTCCGGATGAGTGAGTCCTGACGATCGTCCGTGGACATGCGGCACCGGTCGACACCGGTTCGACCGGTTAACGGTACGCGGAGCGCCTCGGCACGGTCAAACTCGGACGGGCGCTCCGGCCCAGATCACACGGTCGGGTTTCAGAAACGACCAAAGATGCACGAACTCTGTCCACTTCCCAAGGTGCCACGCCGCAGGAATCCGAGCAAACCGACAACAAACCCGGACT
>JBFIWG010000082.1:0-11682 GCA_041606495.1 Nocardioidaceae bacterium | reverse complement strand
GATGTCGCGCTGCGAGGCGATGGCGTCGCGGGTCTCCCACAGCTCGCGCACCGCCGCCAGCGAGCGGCGGCCGCGGGTGCGGTGCATCCCGGAGGTACGACGCCACGGGTCCTGCCGCGGTCCGGAGGGCGCGGCGTTCACGAGGTGGGTGAACTCCTGTCGTGCCCACTCGGCCTTGCCGGTCGACTCCAGCTCGGAGGCCAGGGCGTCCCTGAGCTCGATGAGCACCTCGACGTCGAGGGCGGCGTACTCCAGCCACGGCTCGGGCAGCGGGCGGGTGGACCAGTCGACGGCGGAGTGCTCCTTGCGCAGCCGACGGCCGACGATGGTCTCCACCAGGGTGGCCAGGCCGACGCGCGGGTAGCCGAGCAGCCGGCCGGCGAGCTCGGTGTCGAACAGCGAGGCCGGACGTAGCCCGAGCTCGGTGAGGCAGGGCAGGTCCTGGGTCGCGGCGTGGAGGATCCACTCGGCGTCGCCGATCGCGGTGTTGAGCGCGGCCATGTCGTCGAACGCGATCGGGTCGACCAACGCCGAACCGGCGCCGTCGCGGCGGAGCTGGATCAGGTAGGCGCGGGCGGAGTACCGGTAGCCCGAGGCGCGTTCGGCGTCGATCGCGACCGGGCCCTCGCCGCGGCGGAAGGCCTCGACCGCCTCGGCGAGCGCCTCGGGGTTGTCCACGACGGGAGGAAGTCCGTCACGCAGCTCCAGCAGGGGCGCAACGGGCTTCTCCTCAGCGGCCGCCAGCTCGGCGGCGTCGCTTGGAGTCTCTTCAGGTGTGACGGATCCTGACTGCTGCATCAGGTCGTGCCGCGCTGTCCTCGTCGGCTCGGCATCGACACGACACCCTCGGGGACCGGGGGGAGTCCCGATGCGGTGCACAGCAGCTCGCCCCACGCCTCGACGTGGGCGGCGATGTCACCGACAGGGGTCCACGACGCGCGGATCTCCAGCTGCGCTGTGGTCTCCTCGTCGGCCATGCTGCCGAAGCTCTCCGATGCCACCTTCGTCACGGTACCCGACGGTGCGGCGTACTCAGCACCGTGGGCGTCGAGCGCCTCGGTCAGCCAGGACCAGCCAACCTCGCCGAGGAGCGGGTCGTTGGCGATCTCCGGGTCGATCTCTGCCCGGGCGTAGGCGACGCAGCGGAACGTGCCTTCCCACGCGTCGTTGCCGGCGGGGTCGTGCAGCAGCACGATGCGCCCGGTGCCGACGTCGTCGCCGTCCACCGTGACGTCCGCGGAGAGGGCGGAGGCGAAGGGAGCGATGCGCTGGGGCGCGGGCATCTCCTCGCAGAAGATCTCCGGGCGGAGGCGTGCGGCTTGCATCGCGGCGACGGCCACCCGGAACTCCTCGGGTGTCGTCGGTGCCTCGGCACGCGGCTCAATTCGACCGGCCATGGGGTCAGCCTAAGCCGGTTTCACCCGGGCCGGTTACTTCGACTCGCCGCCTGACCTGCGAAGATCGGTGGCGTGCCAGCAGCCTCCACCACCAATGCCACCCTCCACGACTCCGCCTTTCTGAAGGCCGCGCGCGGGGAGGAGGTGCCGCACACGCCGGTCTGGTTCATGCGCCAGGCGGGCCGTTCGCTGCCGGAGTACCGCAAGATCCGTGAGGGTGTCGCGATGCTCGACTCGTGCATGCGGCCGGACATGGTCGTCGAGATCACGATGCAGCCGGTGCGCAGGTACGGCGTCGACGCGGCCATCTTCTTCTCCGACATCGTGCTGCCCCTCAAGGCGGTCGGCGTCGACCTCGACATCGTCCCCGGCGTCGGGCCGGTGGTTCACAACCCGGTGGCCACCCTCGCCGACGTCGAGGCGATCCCGGACCTCCGTCCCGAGCACGTCCCCTTCATCACCGAGTCGGTGAAGACCCTGGTCTCCGAGCTCGGCGACACCCCGTTGATCGGGTTCGCGGGTGCGCCGTTCACCGTGGCGTCGTACCTCATCGAGGGCGGGCCCTCGAAGGAGCACGCGAGGACCAAGGCGATGATGTTCGGCGCCCCCGAAGTGTGGGACGCCCTGATGAGGAAGATCGCCGCGATCTCCGCCGCCTACCTCGAGGTGCAGGTCTCGGCGGGCGCGTCGGCGGTCCAGCTCTTCGACTCCTGGGCCGGGGCGATGGCACCCGGTGACTACCAGAAGTACGTGATGCCGTACTCCTCCTCGGTCCTGGCGCACGCCGGCACGCTCGGAATACCCCGGATCCACTTCGGCGTGGGCACCGGCGAGCTGCTCGGCCTGATGGGTGAGGCCGGTGCCGACGTGGTTGGCGTGGACTGGCGGGTGCCGCTCGACGAAGGGGCACGACGCGTCGGTGGTCGCGTCGTGCAGGGCAACCTGGACCCGTCGCTGGTGTTCGCACCGACCGAGCTGATGCTGGAGCGTGCCGCTGACGTGCTACGGCGCGGACGGTCCGCGCCGGGGCACATCTTCAACCTCGGCCACGGTGTGATGCCGTCGACCGATCCGGACCAGCTCGCCCGGCTCACCGACTTCGTGCACGAGCACTCCGCCCGCTGACCTTTGCGTCATACGTTCCGCGGGCTACTGCGCGCGGAACGTATGACGTTGCTCAGGACTCGTCCGGGGTCTCGGCCGCAGGCTGTACGACGGGCGCCTGGCTGCCATGTCCGCGCCGGCCAGCGATCGTGCGCACCAGGAGCCAGGTCGGGACCGCCACGATGGCCAGCGCCGCCGCGAAGGGGAGCAGGGCACCGACCATCGTGGACGCTCCGACCAGCAGGAGCTTCAGGGCGTTCCAACCGCTGGTGAGACCGGCAAGGAACCCGGCGTCCTCGAGCCGGTTCGACTCGACGAGAGTGGCCGGCGTGGAGAGGAACAGGGTGATCGTGGACAGCGAGGTCTGGTCGGCGAGGTAGGCCTGCTGCGACTTCAGCGACTCGAGCTGGGCCTGCCGTGCGGCGATCTCGGACTCGAGCTTGATGATGTCCTCGATGTTCTGGGCCTGGCGCAGGAACCCCTCGAGCCGGTTCAGGCTGGCCTCCTGCACGGAGACCCGGGTGTTCACGTCGATGACCTCGGTCGTGACGTCCTCGGCCTCACGGCTCGCGCCCTCGAGCCGTCCTATCTTGGACAGCTCGGTCATCGCCGTACCGAAGTCGGGCTCGGGGAAGCGCAGCACCAGTGTCGAGCTCTGCGGGCGGCCCTTGGCGTCGTGGCTGGTGTCCTCGTTGAGGATGTAGCCGCCGTATCGCGCGAGCAGGCCGTCGACCTCGGTGCGCGCAGCGGCCAGATCCTGGGCGACGACGGAGATCGTGCCGGTCCGGATCACCGCACGGGTCTGCACCGAGACGCGGTTGGCTCGTCCAGGCTCCTGCCCCCGGACCTCCGATGGCGCCTCCGCTACCACCTCGCCGTCTGATGTGTCGGCGGCGCCGCCGCTCATCGCGTCGGTGCCCGAACCGGAGCAGCCCACCAGGCCGGTCAGGGCGAGCACGACCCCGACCATCAGGAGGCGTCGGGGGGCGGTGCCAGGGCGCTTCATGGGTGCTCTCATCGGTTCCCCCTGAGGGTCTGGGACCGGTTCGGTACCGGTCTGGGAGGTTCAGCCTGCGACAACGGGTGTCTGCTGTGGGACGCGCTCCACGAGGGCCGGGTTCCGCCGAGTTGGAGTTGGCGGCCACTGTTTGCCAATCTGTTATCTGTGACCCCATCTCCCGGCTCCGGGCAGCCGCAGCATGTCGTGGTTGTCGGCGCCGGCATCTCCGGGCTGGCCGCTGCCGCCTCGCTGAAACGACAGGATCCGCATCTCGAGGTCACCGTGGTGGAGGCCTCGACCTCCGTCGGCGGAAAGCTCGCGCTGGCCGAGGTCGGCGGCGTCACGGTCGACGTCGGGGCGGAGGCGATGCTCAACCGTCGCCCGGAGGCGACCGACCTGGCCCGGGCCGCGGGCCTGGCCGACCGACTGATCCACCCCGAGACGATCAGCGCGAACCTGTGGTCGCGCGGTGCGATGTACCCCATGCCGCGCACGATGATGGGCGTCCCCACGGACGCCCGAGCCCTTGCCGAGAGCGGCGTGATCTCCAAGACGGGGCTGGCCCGGGCTGCGCTCGACGCGGTGATGCCGGCGACGCGTCTCGAGGAGCAGGACGTCAGCGTGGGCTGGCTGATCGAGGAACGGTTCGGCAAGGAGATCGTGGACCGGCTGGTGGAGCCGCTGCTCGGCGGTGTGTACGCCGGCCATGCCCGCGAGATCTCCGCGCGGGCCGCCGTACCCCAGGTGGTGGCGCTGCTTGAGCGGGACAAGTCGATGCTCAAGGCTGCAGCCGCGGCGACCGCGGTCACGTCCGACGCACCGGTGTTCGCCGGCCTGGTCGGCGGGGTGGGGCAGCTGCCCGCCGCGGTGGCCGGCTCGGTCGACATGCACGTCCGCACCGGCGCTACCGTGCGCGACCTGGCCCGGGCGTCCGGCGGCGGCTGGAACCTCGTGCTCGGCTCGACCCACGACCCCGAGGTCGTGCACGCCGACGCCGTCGTGCTGGCCACGCCGGCCCGGGCGACGGCCCGGTTGCTGAGCGACGTGGTGCCGGACGCGGCGCTGGAGCTCGCCCGGATCGAGTACGCCTCGATGGCCGTGATCACCATGGCTTTCCGGGCACGCGACTTCCCCTCCACCACGGGCTCGGGCTTCCTGGTGCCGCCGGTGGACAAGCGAGACATCAAGGCCGCGACCTACTCGTTCGCCAAGTGGGGCTGGGTCGCCGAGGCCGGCCGGGGCGCGGACGCCGCCGAGGACCTGCTGCTGATGCGGTGCTCGATCGGCCGCCACCGGGAGGAGCACGTGCTCCAGGTCGAGGACGAACGCCTGGTGCAGCTGGCCCTCGAGGACCTTTGCGACGCGATCGGGCTGTCGGTGCGACCGGTCGACTGGCACGTCCAGCGTTGGGGCGGCGCCCTGCCTCAGTACACCGTCGGCCACGTCGACCGGGTGCAGCAGGTGCGGCTCTCCGTGGCGAAGAACCCCGGCCTGGCGGTGTGCGGCGCGGCGTACGACGGACTGGGTATCCCGGCCTGCATCGCCTCGGCCGAGAAGGCGGTCACCCAGGTGCTCGACGCCTTGTCCCGACAGGGAGAATGGGCCCATGACTGACGCACCAGCCTCCACCACCGGCGACGAGGGTCGCAGCCCGAACCGCGGCAAGGCCGCCCGCGACCTGAACGACACCATCCGCTACACGATGTGGTCGGTGTTCCACCTGCGCGACGTGATCGGTGAGGGAGACCGGGCCGCCGAGGCGAACGAGGTCGAGAAGCTGTTCGAGGAGCTCGAGGCGTCCGACGTACGCATCCGCGGGCTCTACGACGTGTCCGGTCTCCGCGCCGACGCCGAGCTGATGGTCTGGTGGCACGCGGAGGACTCCGACGATCTGCAGAAGGCGTTCCACCGGTTCCGTCGTACCGCCTTCGGCTCCCGTCTCGACCCGGTGTGGTCGCAGATGGCGCTGCACCGGCCCGCGGAGTTCAACAAGAGCCACATCCCGGCCTTCCTGGCCGACGAGCGGCCGCGCGACTACGTCTGCGTCTACCCGTTCGTGCGGTCCTACGAGTGGTACCTCCTCGAGGACGCCGACCGCCGCCGGATGCTCGCCGAGCACGGGATGATGGCGCGCGACTTCGCGGACGTGCGCGCGAACACCGTGGCGTCGTTCGCGCTCGGTGACTACGAGTGGCTGCTGGCGTTCGAGGCCGACGAGCTGCACCGGATCGTGGACCTGATGCGCCACCTGCGCGGGTCCGAGGCGCGCCGACACGTGCGTGAAGAGGTGCCGTTCTACACCGGCCGCCGGCGCACGCCCACCGAGCTGATCACCGACCTGCCCTAGCGTCATACCTTCCGCAGGCAATAGCGCGCGCAACGTATGACGCTAGCGAGGGGGAAGCTACTCCTTGGGCTCGAGCGTCAGGCTGATCGAGTTGATGCAGTAGCGCTGGTCGGTCGGGGTGCCGTAGCCCTCGCCCTCGAATACGTGCCCGAGGTGCGTGCCGCAGCTGGCGCAGCGGACCTCGATCCGCTTCATGCCGAACGAGCGGTCCTCGATGTACTCCACCCGGTCCTCCGCGAGCGGGGCGTAGAAGGACGGCCAGCCGCAGTGCGAGTCGAACTTGGTCTCGGACTGGAACAGCTCGGCCTGACAGGCTCGGCAGCGGTAGACGCCCACCGTCTTGGTGTCGGTGTACTCGCCCTTGTACGCCGGTTCGGTGCCGGCCTTGCGGAGCACGGCGAACTCCTCAGGGCTGAGCTCCTTGCGCCATTCCTCGTCGCTCTTGTTGACCTGGTAACCCATAGCACCAACGGTACCGATGCACGGCAAGAGGCCGGCCTCCCGAAGCATCGGGGGACCGGCCTTCTGCGCGGATGGTCAGGCTGTCACTTGAAGGTGTTCGGGTTGCCCAGCCGGACGACCTGCGGGTCGTGGTCTGACACCTGGTCGGCGTACTCCGCGTTCACGTGCACGATGTCGTAGGCGAAGGTGTCCTTCACGAACCGCGGCGACAGCAGGATGTGGTCGAGCACCTGGCTGTTGCCCTCGTAGACGTAGGTGTACTGCTCTGCCGCCGGAAGGGTGCGCGGCAGGTCGGTCAACGCCGTCCTTCCGGAGCCGACCAGAATGTCGGTGGTCGCGGAGAACTGGAAGTCGTTGATGTCGCCGAGGACCGCGACCCGGCTGTTCGGGTTCGCGGCCAGCAGCTCGTCCACGAACGCTCGGACCTCGCGGGCCTGCTGGTGCCGCTTCACCTCGCTGGTGCGCTGCGCCGGCTGCCAACGACCGAACAGCGGGTCGTCGCCGCCCTTGGAGCTGAAGTGGTTGGCGACCACGAAGAAGGTCTTGTCGTTCCACACGAACTCGCCGACGAGCGGGACCCGGGAGTCTGCCCAGGCGGGGGAGCCCGGTGCGACGCGCGCGGGAGAGGTCGCGAGGTGCGCGTCGCCGTCGGCGTCGGTGAACACCTCCGCCTCGGTGGTGGACGTCGGCGTGCCGCGGTCGACGAACGAGACGCCCCGGTCGGTGCGGAACAGGAACGCCACCCGGATGTTGCCGCCGGGCTGTCCGCCCTCGGCGTTGTTCACCGGGTCGATCTGCCGCCAGTCGTACCACGGACCGCCCGCTCGCACGATCGCCTCGGTCAGCAGGCGCAACGTCTCGTCGGCCGCGGTGACCCCGTTGTTGCTCGGGCCGCTGTTGTCCTGGACCTCTTCGAGACCGATCACGTCCGGTGCGGCGAGGTTGTCCACGATCTGGCCGGCCAGGGCGTCGAACTTCTCCTGCGGGTCGGTCGGGTCGAGGTTCTCCACGTTGTACGACGCGATGGAGAACTCCTTGCGACCGGCGGGCGTCGTGGTCTCGCGGACCAGCCCGCTGCTTTGCACGGCGGGAGTGGTCGACGGCAGCAGCTTGTAGTTGGCGAAGGAGTAGTCGAGGACGCCGACCGTCGTACCGACCAGGGTGTCCCCGGTGTCCGCAGCCGGGATCGGCGCCAGCAGGTCGTCCAGCAGCACCCGCTCGGGGTTGAAGTCGTCGGCGGTGACGTACACGCCGCCGCGCACCGTCGCCGGTCCCGATCCGGCCGGGACGACGGGCAGCTCGCCGAACCGGGAGGTGGGCCCGGTGACCTGCGCGTCGTCGATGCCGAGCAGCATGCCCTCCATCGACTCCCAGAAGTCGATGCCGTCGCTCTGGGCGTCGAAGCTGCCCGAGGTCTCGACCGAGCCGTCGGCGTCGTCGTCGATCACCGCGGACGGAGGCACTCGTCCGCCGGGACCAATGCGGGTGGGCGCGGGCGGCGACGTCGTGCCGACCACGGTCACCACTGCGTCGGTGAGCTCGGTGATCGTGAGGTTGTCGCTGCTGCTGCCACCGGGCCGGTACTCCTCCACGAGACCGGTGACGGTGACCTCGTCGCCGACGGTGACGGACGGCCGGCTGCGGGTGAAGACGAAGATGCCTTCGCTGGTCGCAACGTCCGCGTCGGGCGAGGTCGACTGCATCCAGAAGCCGTTGTTCTTGCTGCCCGTGACCACTCCGGGCACCTGACCGACGGTCTCGCCCTCGTACGGCGAGAGGTGCGCGGCTCCCTGGATGTCGTGGATGGCCAGACCCTCCACCGGCGGGGGCGGCGGCGGGGGCTCCTCGCCCTCGGTCGTGCTGACCGGGGTCGGGTCGCCGGCCTTGAAGTCGGTCGCGTTGTCGTCGGTGTCGGCACCGGTCCGAGCGCCGGAGGTGGAGCTGCTCAGTCCGGGCGCTGCGCCGGATCCCTCGAACTCGTTGGCCGATCCGTAGCCGACGAAGTCTCTGACGCCGGGCGCCGTCGAGCAGGTCGGCGAGCAGCCGGACAGGGCGGTGCCGTTCGTGACCAGGGCGACCTTGCCCGACGAACCGCTCATCGAGATGCTGCCGGTGGTGTCGGGTGCGGGCAGCGGGGTGGTCCCGCCACTGCCCTTGGCCTGCTGCACCAGGTAGCGCTGGCCTGGGGCGATGCTCCCGGCGAGGTTCGTCTTCTGCCATGTCGTGCCGGTCGAGCTGGCGTACTGCACCGACCAGCCGGTGACGTCGATGGTCGCACTGCCGTCGTTGCGCAGCTCGATGAAGTCGTGGGTGTAGGTCGCTCCGCTGTTGCCGCCGCCGCCGTAAACCTCGGAGATGACGATGTCCGGCGAGACCGCCGCAGCGGTCGTGATGGGCAGTGTGAGGGTCGTGGCGACGAGGCTTGCTGCGGCCAGTCCGGTCAGGACGGCACGGGGGGTGCGAGACACGTGGGGGATTCCTCCGTGATGGCTGGGTGTCACGGAAGCTGCTCTCCCGGACCTGGCCACTTTATGGAGACTGCCCGGCTATGTCGATGGATGGAGCACATTGCCGCCGATAGTCGAATTGTGCTGTCGCCGGATCAGGTCCTCTACATTGGGCGCATGGTCAGCCCCGCGATCGAGATCGACGCCTCCGGGCGCACCGTGCGCGTCTCCAACCCGGACCGGGTCATCTACCCGTCGACCGACCGGACCGCAGAAGTCACCAAGCTGCAGGTGGTGGAGTACTACCTCGCCGTCGGACCCGGGATCATGCGGGCGCTGGACCACCGCCCGACCACCCTGGAGCGTTGGCCCAAGGGTGTCTACGAGGGAATCGTGCGCTCCACGCGGGAGGACCCGCACGGCGACGCCTTCTACCAGAAGCGGGTGCCTCGCGGGGCTCCCGAGTACGTCGAGACCGCGCGCATCGAGTTCCCCTCCGGGCGTCATGCCGACGAGGTGTGCCCGACCGAGCTGGCGGTCGTGGCGTGGGCCGCGCAGATGGGCACACTGACGTTCCACCCCTGGCCGGTACGTCGCGACGACGTCGACCACCCCGACGAGCTGCGCCTCGACCTCGACCCGCAACCGGGCACCGACTTCAAGGACGCGGTCCGGGTCGCCGGCGTGGCCAAGGAGCTGCTCGAGGACCTCGACATGGTCGGCTTCCCCAAGACCAGCGGCAACCGGGGCGTGCACATCTACGTCCGGATCGAACCGCTGTGGGACTTCACCGACGTGCGGCATGCCGCCATCGCGTTCGGGCGCGAGCTGGAGCGTCGTACGCACGGGGTGACCACGAACTGGTGGAAGGAGGAGCGCGGGGAGAACATCTTCGTCGACTTCAACCAGAACAGCCGGGACCGCACGATCGCGAGCGCCTACAGCCTTCGCCCGATCCCGGGAGCGCCGGTGTCGACGCCGGTGACGTGGGACGAGCTGCCGGACGTGGATCCCAAGGAGCTGAACCTGCACACGGTGCCCGAACGGTTCGCCGAGCGGGGCGACGTGCACGAGGGGATCGACGACCAGCACTACTCGTTGGAGAAGCTGCTGGAGATGTACGCACGTGACGAGGAAGCCGGACAAGGGGAGATGCCCTACCCGCCGGACTACCCGAAGATGCCGGGCGAGCCGCCGAGGGTCCAGCCGAGCAGGAAGAACGCCGCGAACTGGGAAGACGCCTGATCAGGTCAGCGGGACCCCTTCACCGGTCCGTCGTCAGCTTGGCGGGTATCGGGTCCGCCGGCACCAGCGCCTCGCAGTACGCGTCCTCGGCCGCCTTGGCGAGGTCGCGCAGCTTGCGCAGGGTCTCCACAGGGCTCTCGTCGACGGCGAGCGCGTGGGTGGCTGCGGCGCGGTAGGCGCGCTCCGCCTCCATCCAGCGTTGCCTCGCGGTCGACAGCGCGCCGCCGGTATCCGTTGTTGAAGTGCAGACGCGGGTGACCCCGCGATCGGCACCCGGACCGCTCTTCGTCGCGCCGTTCGTGGTCGCCATTTCACGCCTCCGACAGGTTGGGTCGCTCCGCCTGTGGTGATTGTGACGTGACACACACGACTTTGGCTAGGTTTTCGGACCAGATGCTCTATTTCGGTCCCCTCGAGCGCCGACAGTCGGTCCACAGCGACGATCGGTCCGGGTTGTGGGGAAGCGCCCATGGGGCTTTACGTTTTCTTGACCTGAGGGTGCTGGAGCACGCCCGTCGTCGGCCCTAGCGTCGAAGAGTGAGAACGCCGGCTCGCGTCGCGAACCAGTGCTTGGTCCTTGCCTCGGTTCTGTTCGCGCTGTCGCTGGTGTCCGGGGAGGTACACCACATCACCGAGGGTGTGGTGGCACTGCTGGTCGCGGGTCAGCTCGTCGGCGGAGCCCGCGACTGAGTCACATCCCGCTGACGCCCTCGCCGCCGCCTGCCTGCTCGTCGAACGTCTCGTGCTCGAGCAGGTGCAGGCACGGGACGCCGATCTTCCGGCGTGCGCGCGACGTCCAGTCCAGGTGGAAGAACTCCGCTACGACGTGCGGCCGGGTCAGGATGATCGCCTCGCGGCCGTCGACCTGGGGCACTTTGCTGGCGAGCGCGTCGATCGGGTCGACGGTGACGATCTCTCCGACCGCGTCGGCTCCCGCGTCGGTGAGTCGCTTGATGCAGGCGTTGAGGTCGGCCCGAGCCTGGTCGAGCAGCTCGCGCTGCACGTCCTCGAGATCGGTCTCGCTCATCACCATCGCGGGGGACGCAAGCACCTCGCTCGCGGCCAGTGAACCCATGGCTGACTCGACGCGCGCTGCGGCGTCCTCGACGGGAAGGAGCACGTGGTACCGGACCGGGTCCTCGACGTCCTCGTGCAGGCTGCGGACCTGGAGTGCGTCCTGCGTCGACAGCGGCTGCTCGATGAGAAGCACCACGTCGTAGGTTGATTCGCTCATCAGCCCACCTCCCGTCATCTCTTACTGAAGAACATTACCCAAGTCATAGCGCACAGGCTCCTCAAGTTGGGCGTAGCCACACGACTTCGGGTCACGATCTGGTCTCCATCGCTTGAACTGCGCCGTGTGCCGGAAGCGCGTGCCCTCCATGTGGTCGTATCCGACCTCGAGGACGAGGACCGGGTCGAGCGTCACGAAGGAGAGATCCTTGCCCGCGCTCCACCGCGACTGGGCTCCTGGCAGCCGGTCGCCGGTGACGTTGCGGTGCTCGGCGGAGGCCCATTCGCCCCACGGATGCTTGTCGGGTGCGACCTCCAGCGGCTTCAGCTCCTCAATGAGCTCGGCGCGGCGCTTGGCGCTGAACGCGGCCGAGACACCGACGTGCTGGAGCGTTCCCTCGTCGTCGTACAGACCGAGCAGAAGCGAGCCCAGCAGGGGGTTCTCGG
>JBFIWG010000081.1:0-11787 GCA_041606495.1 Nocardioidaceae bacterium | reverse complement strand
TCCGTGCAGTCCGCACCTCCCGCTCCCGCTCCCGCTCCCCCGACGCTCCCGGATCTCGAGGTCTTCCCAGGTGAGCCCGGTCTCGCGGTAGAGCCAGACCCAGAGCCCCTGGAGCATCTCCATCCCGCCCTCCCCGCTGAAGGCTACCCCGACGTCTCCGGTTTCCGGGTCCCACTCGCAGACGACCCCGGCCTCTCGGCTCTCTACTCTCATCATGCCCTCACCCTACGCCTCGTCCAGAGACGCGGCGAGTTTCTGGACCGCGGCCATGGGCCCGTCGAGGTCCGCTCCGGCTGCTGCCCAGACCCCGACCTTCCCGCGCCATGACTCACCCTCACCCTCACCCGTGACCGGGAAGACGTCGAGTGTCCACCGTCCTTCGACTCCGGCCATCGACCTGACCACCATCTCGCTCAGTCCGCCCCAGACCCCGTGCAGGATCTCCATCCCGTCCGCACCGCTGGCGCTCGTGAGCGTGCGTATGCTCGTGACCCCGATCTCGAGTTTCCCGGCCTCGTCCGAGAGCTGGAAGAGCTGCCACCAGAGCGTGACCCGACATCCGCCGCGTCCCTGCCAGAGAAGCCTCGACCCTTTCCAGACCGGCCGCTTCGCCGCGTCGTCAAGAAGCACACCCCAGTCCGCGCCGCCGTCGCCGCCGCTCATACCCGACCACTCCCACCGGTCCGAGCGTAGACGTAGGCGTCGATCGCTTCCTTGACGGTCTCCCCTTCACCGGCGACTCCGCCTGCCGCGCAGATCCACCGCCCGCTCTCCTGATCCTGCCACAGCCCGGCCGCCCCTCGTTCCCGGACCTCCTCGAGCGCCCGCAGCCCGGTCTCAGCCCTCCGCCGCTCCAGCCTTCGCTTCCGCAGCCCCGCCAGCGACACCGCCAACAGCGCCACCCACGCCAGCACCCACAGCCACCCCCACGTCACGCCGCCACTCACAGCGAGTCCTTGAGCGATCGGGCAGCGCTTGCTGTGACGTCTTGGACGCAGGATGCGCAGAGTAGCACGTTTCGCGCTTCGGGCTGGATCGACGGCCTCCCGCTCGGGTCGATCGCGATCGGGTACACCGAGACCCCCTCCGCGTCACATTTCGTGCAGACCGGGAACCCGGGCAACCAATCCCAGTCTCGCCCTTTCTCGATCAGCCCAGACAGCCCGGACATGAGCGCGTGAGCCGAGCCGTAGCCCTGCGTCTTGCGTAGGAACGGCCGAGTGTCCGCGACCTCGATGACCGGCACCATGAGCCGGCACGGGCACACCATCCGGGTCGGCGTGCAGGAGACTCGCCCGGCGTACTCCGAGTGTCGTCCTGCCGGGTGCCCACAGATGCAGATCCGCCTGTCTCGTGCATTCCGGTCCTGCCGGAGCAGCTCCTGCGCGTCCCGCATCTGCTCCAGAGTTACCGCGAACCCCCGGTAGCCCTCTCCCTCTGATGCGAGAGGTTCCATCTTGCTCGTCATTGCGTCCTCCATGTCTGCGTCTCTGCCTGCCTGCCAAAGCTGAACCCTATCACAGATTACAGCTGACCCTTACTAGGATTCTTTATAATTCTTCTTGACTCGTCGTCTCGTTTCAACTATTAATCTCTATATCCCGCCATACCCCTACGCGTGCGCGAATACTAGATATTTAGTCTCCATGAGTTACATGAATCATTAAGAGTTACCCATACTACAGTCGAAAGCACCCGTCCCCCGTACCCAGCCCCCGAGTGTAGTATGCTCATACTACAGTCGCCCACCGCCACCGGCTCCTACCGCGCCCAACGCGCGAGATCAGCCCAGTCGGGTCCCGCCCCGGCGGGCTCGGCGATCCTCGGCAGCAGCTGACGACCCTCGAGAACCGCTCTACGGCCGATGCCCGTCACCCTCAGGCCGCGCTCTTCAAGCGCCTTGCGGAACGGGGTTGCGGTCATCGGCTTCTCTCCGCGGTCCTCGCTCCACATTCGGTGGACGTCGTGCAGGATCTTCACGGGCACCGTCGCGCCCTCCGAGGCCACGGTCTCCTCCTCGAGGAAGATGCCCATCCGGTCCTCCTGCTTCTTGTACTCGGCCGACGCCTCGGCCACCGCGGCGCACCACCCGAGCGAGTCGCGCTCCGGCGAGTTGATGAGCCGGACCGCCCCCTCGACCGCCCACGACACCACCGCCGGCAGTCCTCCCTCTGGGTCCATCAGGTAGGGCTTCAGACCGGGGTCTGGCGCGGTCGGGACGTACGGGAAGGGAATCGCCCGGATGCGCCGCCACATGGCCTCCTCGTGGATCTGAGGCCTGATGTTCGTGCCGAGCCAGAGCTTGGCCTGTGACTCGAAGTTGAACGGCCGCTCGCCCGGGTGACGCGCCTGGATCGTCATGTCACCCGTCAACCGCTTGACCGCGTCCTCCTTGGTCTTCTTGCCCTGCGGCCACTCGGAGAACACCACCATGCGCTTGCCCCGGAGCTGCGCCCAGTGGTACTCGTCGGACGAGCTCTTCATCCCGTCGTCGACCAGCACCGCGGAGTTCATCGCCACCGAGTAGTCCTTGCCGAGCACGTGCCCGATCGCCTCGAGGAATGTGCTCTTGCCCGACCCGGGCTGGCCGTAGACCATGAACAGCACGTCATGGTCTCGCAGTCCGGTGAGCGTGTAGCCCGCCGCCTTCTGCAGCCAGCCCTGGAGCTCCTTGTCGCCGCCGGTCGCGAAGTCCAGGAATTGCTCCCACCTGATGTTGCGCATCCCCGGAGTGTAGGCGACCTCGGTCCGCTTGGTGATCCCCATCTCGAGGGTGCCCACCAGGAGCTCACCGGTGCGCAGGTCGATCACGCCGTTCTTGACGCCGAGGTAGTACGGGTTGGAGTCCCATGCCGAGACCGGTGTCTTCGTGTGCTCGGAGTCCGCTTTCCACTGGTCGATTGCCGAGCGGAGCTTGCCGGTGTTCTTGCTTTGGGTCGCCCAGTAGGTGACCTTCTTCCACTCCTCGTCGCCGGGCTCCAGCCCGATCATCTCTCTTGAGATCAGCCGTGACACGACCTGCGCCTTCTCGAGTACGCCGAGGCCCTCGTCGTCGGGCTCCCAGTACGCCCCGTTCCAGATGAACCAGCCCATGCCCGGCGTGTAGCGGACGGTGCCGCGGTAGTGGTCCCGGAGCCGACGGGCGTTTCCCCGGTCGGTCAGGGTCCTTCTCACCACCACCGCCCCGTCGGGCTCGAGTGTGTCGTCTCCGAACTCGTCCATGTCCGGCGGCAGAGTGTCATCCGCCACCACGGGCATCCCGACGCCTACCCCCGGAACAGCCGATGTTTCAGCGACAGGGGCAGCCGTCTCCGCCTGCCGGCTTGCGGGCGCCGGCTTCTCCACCATCCGGGTCTGGGCGCGCTGGTCATTCACCCAGTCCAGCAGCCCGGGAGCCAGTGACTCCGCGAACAGCTTCTCCTTCGGGTTCTCCTTGACGAACTCGATCGCCCGCCGCACCTGGAACTCGAGCTCGTCGTCCCAGTCCAGCGGCGGCGACACGTACTTCTCGTTGATCGCGCGCATGATCTGCTTGACCGACGCCTCGCCGTGCGCCGTCCCGACCGGGTACTGGTTCGCGAATGCGCACGCGATCGGGTACAGCGTGTTGACCCGCTCGCCCTCGGGGATCCCGGCCTCGAGGATCGCGTCGACGTCGATCTTCTCGCCGCCCCACTCGAGCACCCCGTACTCCGCACCACCCGTGCGCGGCGCCCTCTTGCGGACGAGCTCGAGCAGCTCCTCGGGAGCCTCGGCCATCGAGCGCTCCCATGGCGCGTGCCCGGGTCGCCACTCGTAGATCAGCCCCGACGCGTGACGTGACGGGTTGATCAGCACGTAGCCGTTGTGCTTGACGTCGATGCCCTTGAGCCCCGGCACACCGGGCTTCAGGGCCTCCCCGTCCGTTACCCTATAGAACAGGTGCCGACCCCGCGAGGACCCGCCTGGCGTGGTGTATTCACCGGTCCAGGCCTCGACCGTGTCGGTCATCGCGCCACCGGTCATCGACTCGAGCCTGTCCCACGACTCGAGCCCGCCGTTGCGCGGGTCGATGTCGACGACGATGAAGCCGGACTCCCGGCACCTGACGCCGATGTTCGCCTCGGGATCCTCCCGCCACCACCCGGCAACGGTCTCGGCATCGTCCGTCGCCGACACCATGCCGTCCGAGACCAGCCGCCCGTGCGGGTGCTTGCCGTTGTCCTTCGGGGACACGTGCCCCGAGCCGCATGTGCACTTCCCGCCGACGATCCCGTAGCAGGGGAAGACCTTCCACCCTGCTCGCGCATACCAGTCGGCGCCCGGCCCGAGTCGTCCCGCAGCCGCTTCCCAACCGATGCTCACGCCACATTCTCCATCTCACGCTCAGCCACGAGCGACTCAGCCGCAGTCCAGAGCGCGTCGATACGCTCGGCACCCAGGTCGAATGATCCGCATTCCCACGACGACACGTATGACTGGGAGATCCCTGCCCGCTCGCCGACGTCCTCCTGCCGGAGTCGATGCCGTCTCCGGTAGAGGGTGAACAGCTCACGCTCCTCCAGTGAGTCTACGGCGCGATCACGGGCACTAGAGCTCAGCGACACCGGATAACCACATCTTCCCCGTCACGGGCGCTCGACCACAAAGGGGAGCGCTGTAATGAATATTGGATTGGTGACCAACCCTAATCCATCGACCCCGTCTTCGACGACACTTTCACGCATAGACTCCCGTGAAAAAGAGAGCGCGCCCGGACTACCCGAGCGCACTCTCTCAGACCACCTACGAGAAGTGCTCTTTCCGCCACCGCTCGGCCGCTGCCACGGTTGGTGGCGGGAAGACTCCCATCCCGAGGCACGCCTTGCAGAACGGTCGACCGGTCTGCTCCTGCAGCTCCGGGTAGCCCAGGCAGACCGGGCAGACACCGGCCTCCTGCAGGGCCTGCCGGTTCTGCTTCTCCTGGACCCGCGGCGGCACCCCGGGCGGAGCCCCCGGGACCGGGTGACGGGCACCCTCAGTGCGTCCGGGCCAGTCATGCCCCATCGGCTCTCCGCACCAGCACTCGGTCAGTGTCCCGCCGTGCGGGAGGTCCTCCTGCCGCCGCCACCGGACCCGTCTCCACTTCGCGGCGCGCGAGCGCTCGAACGCGATCGTCCGGGCCTCAACGCTCTTCTTCGGGTACGGCATCAGTCACCTCCGACTCCTCCTCCACGAAACGGGTCGTCAGCCTCATGGTGCCCACGTCACCGAACTTGCCGGGCACGATCATGTCCGTCATCCAGGCGTCCAGGGCGTCCAGCGGGATCAGCCTCCACCCCCGCCCGCCGTGCGGCTGGAGGTAGGTTAGAACCCCCTCCGCCATGGCACGCCGGATCACCGACACGGGCAGCCCGGTCCGTTTCGCGGCGGCGGCCGGTGTCAGCAGCCGCGGCTCGCTGCTCCCCATCTCACCTGCTCCTCTTCTTCGCGGCCCCGGCGGGCGACCCGTGCGACCGGAGCAGCGCGTTCTTGACCGCGTCGTACTCGAGGTTGCTCATCACCATCATGTTGGTGAGCGCGAGCGGGTCCAGCATCTGCCTGAGCGTGTCGGTTGACCCGAACCTGTCCTTCATCTTGCGGACGGTCAGCAGGCGCAGGCACACCGATCCCGCGATCGCGTTCTGGATGCCCTTGCGGACCTCGGGCTCGGGAACATGCGGCAGGTCCTCCATGAGACGGGTGATCACCCGCTCCACGCTCCAGTGGTCCTTGGCGAGACGGAGCAGGCCGCGCTTGTGCTCGCCGCCCGGCGAGTCCCAGATCGCACCGATGTGCTTCTCGGTGCCGTGGTCCTCACCCTCACTCGAGTCGGCGAGCTCCTTCTGGAGCACCCAGCGGATGTCCGGCGGACCGCCCTTGAGCGTTTTGAGCGTGCCCGGGACATTGCCGGGCTCGTTCAGGAGCTTGCCACCCTCGTTGGCCTTCCGCCTGGCCGTGACCTTGGTCGGTCGGCGAGGACCCTTGGACGTCCCGCCGCCGGAGGTGTCACCGCCACCGCCGCCACCGCGCCCCGGAGTTGAGTCCTTCTCGTGCGGAGGCAGCGGGTCGCGTTCCGGCTTGGTCGGCTTGGTCGGCGTCACGAGCTTCTTGGTCTTGGTCGTGTCACCGGACTCGTCCTCCTCGACCTTGTCGCGGCTGCCCTTGAACTTCTACTTCGCGGTGGCGAGACGGCGCAGGATCTCCTGGTCCGTTTCATACGTGGCGTCGACGTGGTCCATGACCCGGCGCAGGACCTCGGGGTCGACCATCTCGGATGCGGGCTGACGCGCGACGTACTCCGCGAGCGCCTTCTCGATCTCGACCGGGAGGTACTCCTCGCTCCGGAACATCGCGCCCCACTCGTCCCAAGGCAGCGTTGTGAGGTTCTCCGGCCCCCACAGGAGCAGTGACCGCTCCATGTTCGGGCGGACACCCTCGGTCCCCTTGACCTCGGTGACGGCGGTCTCGACCGTGATCGGCTCGACGACCAGGAACACCCGGTCCTGCACCTCGCGGTACGGGATGCCCCACGGTCGGAACCGGCGGTGCCTCTCGTAGATCTCGTCTTGGTAGAGCGCCGCGAGGTACCCCATCTCGACATCGCCGCGGTAGCCGGTTGCCGTCGGTGACCCGTCGCGCAGGAACCAGTGCACGCGTGCGGGCAGGTTCGGGTGGTGCAGGTCGACCGTCCCGTGCTCGACGCTCAGGCTCTTGTGCTTGTAGATGTCACGGAGCCCTCCCAGGACGGGCTTCGCGTCACTGGTCGAGGTCGCCTTGCCCGCCCGGGTCTTGCCGGTGCCGCCGGACTTGAGACCTGTTGCGCGGGCGTCGCTGACCTGCCACTCGGAGTTGACATCGGACGCGGTCCAGGTGCCGTACCCCGGAATGTCCGTCTCCCTCTCCAGGACCCAGAAGCGCCCGGTCAGGTAGTTCCACTCCGGTAGCTGGCGGTAGACCTTCTCGCCGACCTCGGTGACCTGCTTGACCTTACGCGGTGTCACCCAGGTCCCGCGAGTGATGTCCTGCTCTCGGGCTTCACGCCACGACTCGCCCTTGACCCGGGGGTCACCCATGATCGAGTCCTGGTCCGGCGTATTGCCGAGCAGGATCACCACCGTTCCGTGGCCGTCCGCCTTGACCCAGTCCGGGACGACCTGGTACCAGGGAGCGTAGCCGATCTCGTCGATCCCGAACTCCGAGTCCTCCTCGTACTCGTGCAGAGGCACTACCTCGGTGTACTCGGTCTCCCCGTCCTCGATCTCGATCTCGAAGTCGTTGAGCTCGTACTCACCGGTGCTCGGGTTCTTCCACATCCAGACCATGTTCATCTCGCCGCTGCACAGCGAGATGACCACGACGCCGGCCTGGTTCCATTGCAGGGTCGTGATCCGGGCTCCCATGCCCTGGTGCTCGTGCGCACCGCCGGTGGTCTTGCCGGACTTCTTGATGCTGCGCATGTACTCGCCGAGCTCCGGTCCGGTCATCCCGTGGCCGTTGTCGGCGATCATGAACTTGTCAGCACCGAACGCGTTGTAGAGCGTGTCGTTGAACGGGATCGTCTCGACCCGTGTTGCGTCCGCTTCCGCGGAGTTGAGGTAGAGCTCTCGCAGCCATTGCAGCGGAGCGGTCTGTGAACTGATCTGGTCGATCATCGCCGAGGTGTCGGCGACCGTGATCCTACCCATTACTCACCACCCGTCATCGTTTCGTCGTTCCGCGGGCATGATCAGCCCACCTGTCCAATATATCAGGTACACGATGTTTGGACGGTTAAGACAGTTTGGATAGTTCTAGGGTTTCTCGGAGCCCGGCCGCGGCTTCTCCCATCGGGGTCGCCCACTGGCGCACCGATGCCCACTGCGCGTCGGCGAGTACTCTCAGCTCGCGGTCCGACATGATCTCGATCTCACCGGGCGACATCGACCAGGCGTCGCCCATCGCCCCCATCTCGGCCTTGCCGGAGTACGTGATCGCTCGGGCGACGGTCGCGTTGACCCCTCGCACCCTCCACCACCCGGATCCGGCGTCCGGGTACTCGGGAGACAGCACACCCCAGTTGCGGGTGAACTCTCGCCGGACCTCGATCTCGGGCACCGTCCCGCCGTTGACCGGGCCGAAGTACGTGACCGGCCAGGTGAGCCCTTGCTTCTCGACCCACCGCTCGTGCTTGACCAGTGACGCCTCGACCCACCGGCGTCTCCGCTCGGAGTCCGGGCGAAGATCGGGCGCGTCCCGCTCGGTAAGCTCGAGAGCCCAGGCGGTCGGGTCGAACTGCACGATCTGCCGAGCTGGCAGTGTCTCGGCGACGATCGACGCGTCACCCCACCGCCAGCTCGGGTACACAGTCACCGGCCACGTCCGCTCGGCGAGCGCCTGCATGGCGACCTCGAGATGCGGCCGTACCTGGAGCGCCTCGGTCATCGACGCCCGGCAGGTCTTCTTGTGGTCGTTGAACATCGTGTCGAGACGGCCGAGCTGGGACCGCGCCTCCTGCTGGATCTTGCGGTACTGCCAGTCGTCGATGTAGAACATCAGCCGACCGCCGCACCGCGAGGCGCTCATCATGGCCCAGAGCGCTCCGTACAGATACCGGGCGGGATTGCCCTTGGGAGGCGAGAGACCGACCACAACCGCGTCATAGCCCCTCTCACCCAGGTTCTCGCCCGGCACGACCGGACGCATGTCGACCTCGCATGACGCCATCTCGAGCGCAGAGCGCACGTAGTCGCCGATCACACCGTAGCCGAGACGTGTCCCACGCCCGACATGCCGGGGCGTGAACCCCGTCATGAGCACCTTCACAGGTCTACTCCGCCCATACTCTGCCGCACTCACATGTCGTGAGCACTCCTCGTGCACTCGGGTCAAAGGCAGGGACGCTGACGCGACGCATCCGGGTTTGGTGCCCTGTCCTCTTGCGGTGCCACCAGATGACGAGCCGATAGTACGGTCCCATTGGCTAGGACGGTTCGTTCCAGCGTATGCGTCGGCGCTCGATCGCGCACGGCGACTCCTTGCCGCAGGCGGAGCATCGTCCGTCCTCGCCGGCGACGTGCTTGAGCGTTCCGCGGGTCCGGTCAGCCTCAACCTCGCCGAGTAGCATCTGCTCTACCTGGATGTCGTTGTAGATCTTCTGAAAGATCTCCTTGAACTCGTCCGGGTGACGCCGCTTCAGCTCGGCGAGTGCTCTGTTGCTGGCGAGCGAATGAAGTCGCTTGATCACCTTAGTGTGTTCGCTGATGTGACGCGGCATGGCTACTCCCCCGGCTCTGACTCTGCCGCGTGGGTGGTGCACCGGAACAGGCGCTCGTCCTGTGTCCAGTGGCCCTTCTTGCGGCAGCGTGCTTCAGTTACGTTGATAGCGGTGCACTGCATACCGCCCCCGTTGTCGGCGAGTGCCTTGGTGAGCGCGGCCCGCTTGACACCGTCCGGGTCCAGGAAGTCCCAGAACCCCTCGACGTACAGTACCAGATCGTCGAGCGCTGCCTTGATCTCGTCCTTCTTCTCGGGCGGAAAGTCAAGCGCGTCGGCCTCGATCATCTTGTTGATCGTGTGGTTGAGTCCGTATCGCGCCTTGCGGAGTTGTTCTACGATGTAGCTGGCTGAGTCAGCCATTCCCGAGCACCTTGCTTCCTTGTGTGTCATTCTCTGTCGGACGGGTCATTGTTGCCTGTCAGGTAGTCCGAGACCTCATCAACCCATGCCATCGACGGCTCGACACCCCGGATCCCGCGAGCGTCCGCGGCGACCTTCTTGTAGCCGATCGGTTCCCGCTCAGTCTCCGGGTCCCACACCGCAGCGGCTAGGCCTGCGGCGCCGCCCTTGTCGTAGCACCAGCCGGCGGTCCACGTCCAAGGGTACTCCTCGCGAGAGGTGAGCAGTACCCGGTCGTTGAAGATCATCGGCGCTACCGACACGATCCAGTGCTCGGTGACCTTCACGACGACCGACTGGGTCTTCTCGTCCCAGCCCTTCTCTGGCATCTTCATGTGACCGGCTCCCATTCGCCGTCGGGTGGGATGCGTCGTACGACGGTGTAGGTGTCACGCTTGGACCTGATGAACGGCGACGTGTCCCGGTTGGTCAGCTCGTCACGATACTCCTGGGCGCGTTGCCGCTGAGTGTGTCCGTTCCAGCGGGCAGCGACGCTGCCGTCGAAGTCGAACCGGACGCCGTACTGGTAGCCGTCAGGTGCGGGGATCATCTTCGGGCCGCCTCTCCGTGCGGATCAGACGCTGCTCGACCAGTTCACGGACGATGTCTTTAGCGAGGTCTAGCGTGTCCACGGGGAACTCGCGGTTCGTGTCCATGAGGGTGTCGTAGACGCTGGCCTCAGCCATTTCGCGCGCGACCTTCTCGGGCGGTAGGACGCGCTTGGCGAACCGGAGCCCCGCTGTCCATGCGTGCCCGAGCGCGAGCGTCAGCGGGCATTCCACATCGCCGCACGAACAGACGTAGTGGTGCGCGTCAACGTCGGCCTCTGGCCCCTGCCCTGCGATGTTGACGCCCATCGGCAGGTGGGTCGGCAGTCCGGATTCGCCGTTCACCCCGAGCCAGTCCCAGAACCCGGGGCTTCCGCCCGACGCGGCTCCGAGGGGACGCCCTTTCTCGGTTCTAGGCATGGTCGCCTCCGTGCGCTGGACTTCCTGCACGCTGTTGAGCGTCCAGGTGTGAGACCAGAACTTCCGAAAGTCGTCGTAGGTCGCGTTGAACATCGTCCGAACCTTTGTGGTGACCTCGGCCTTCGAGGACGCGAGCACCTTGGCCGGGGTGCGCGCCACGACCGAGCGGCCGTAGTGGTCGAGCTTTCGAACCTCGAGGTCCCACTCGTAAAGCGGCGTCTTTTTCTCGGCGGAGTCAGTCATTGCGGGTCACTCTGAGTCCTCCCTAGCGGGCGAAAGGATGCGGGCGTGCCAGTCTTCGTGCTCGGGCATGAAGTCCTCCACGACGAGCGCGAAGCAGACCGAACACTGGTGCAGCGACAGCCCGCCTACGCTGTGCGGCGGCATCTGGAGGGCGACGATCCACTCGACCGGGGCTGTGTCTTTCTCGGCGGTAGGTGCGCTCGCCTTCTCCCGACACTCGGCGCAGCGGGCCGCGTTGTCGGGCTTGGTCGGCCACTCTTGGTGCAGATCGCAGAGAGGGTCTGCGACGATGTGCACTGCGTCTTTCTCGGCGTCACTCATCCTCAGCCTCCTTTTCGGCCTGTTCGATGACGTACTTGGCCTGCGCTACGCAGGCCTGACAGGGGAACGGTTCACCTTCTAGGCGACCGCTCTCCGCGTCGTGCCACCCGCAGAGGGCCTGAGCAAGCCACTCATCGTTGGTCTCCTTCTCGAACAGGTCGAGTATCGCCAGCAGCGAGATCGCCAGACCCCGCTCGGCTTGCGTCTGACAGGTGTTGTCCCTGACGTCCTTGGCCATCGCCCGCATCTCCCCCAGGGTGGTGTCAGCGCCAGTGAAGACGCTGGGCACGCCGGGGAGCACGCGGCGCTCGAACTCCGAAGGCTCAGGCTGCGACTCTCGCTTCCAAAGTAGCCTCATGCCTCACTCCCTCCGGGCGGACGCCAGCCGAACTCCTCCACCAAACGCATCACCACGATCACTTCCCCCTGGGTAAAGTGATCGTCGGCCCACCGCTCGATAGCGTCTATCTCGGCCTCAGTCATCGGTGTCTCCTGTTCCGGGCGGAGTGGGGTAGGTCACTGTCGCAACCTCCACTCGTCAGTCTCGTCCTCGGGGGCAACGTCCCGGAGCCCACTCAGCGGCCCAGCATCGGGCTGAATG
>JBFIWG010000080.1:0-11806 GCA_041606495.1 Nocardioidaceae bacterium | reverse complement strand
GGCGATCTACGACCTTGCGAACCGGGGCCTGCTACCGCCCGGCTTCTCGGTGGTCGGGTTTGCCCGGCGCGACTGGGCCGACCAGGACTTCGCGCAGATCGTCCACGACGCCGTCCGCGAGCACTCCCGGACCGAGTTCCGCGAGGAGGTGTGGAAGCAGCTCTCGGAAGGGTTCCGTTTCGTCCCAGGTGACTTCAGCGACGACCAGGCCTTCGAGAAGCTCAAGGAGACGGTGCAGGACCTGGACCGGCTTCGCGGCACGGGCGGCAACCACGCGTTCTACCTCTCCATTCCTCCCCGCTTCTTCTCCGACGTCATCGGTCAGCTGAAGGAGCACGGCCTGGCGACCGCGGACGGCGACGGCTCCTGGCGCCGGGTCGTGGTGGAGAAGCCCTTCGGCTCGAACCTCGAGACCGCACGCGAGCTGAACGAGACGATCTCCGAGGTGTTCCCGCCGGGGGCGGTGTTCCGCATCGACCACTACCTCGGCAAGGAGACCGTCCAGAACATCTTGGCGATGCGGTTCTCCAACACGATGTTCGAACCGATCTGGAACTCCAACTACGTCGACCACGTGCAGATCACGATGGCCGAGGACATCGGCATCGGCGGCCGTGCCGGCTACTACGACGGCATCGGCGCTGCCCGGGACGTGATCCAGAACCACCTGCTCCAGCTGATGGCGCTGATCGCGATGGAGGAGCCGCCGGCCTTCGACGCCAAGAGCCTTCGCATCGAGAAGCAGAAGGTGCTGGAGTCCGTCGTACTCCCCCGGCGGCTGGACCTGACCACCGCACGGGCGCAGTACACCGAGGGCTGGGCCGGCGGCGTGAAGGTGCCCGGATACAAGCAGGAGCAGGACATTCCGCAGAACTCCCGCACCGAGACCTACGCAGCGATCACGCTGCACGTGGAGTCCCGGCGGTGGGCTGGGGTTCCGTTCTACATCCGCGCGGGCAAGCGGCTCGGACGACGAGTCACGGAGGTTGCGGTCGTGTTCAAGCGGGCTCCGCACCTGCCCTTCACCACCACCGCGACCGAGGAGCTGACCCAGAACGCGCTGGTGATCCGGGTGCAGCCCGACGAGGGGATCACCATGCGCTTCGGCTCGAAGGTCCCGGGAACGGCGATGGAGATCCGCGACGTGAGCATGGACTTCGCGTACGGCGGGTCGTTCACCGAGTCGAGCCCCGAGGCTTACGAGCGGCTGATTCTCGACGTGCTGCTCGGCGAGCCGCCGCTGTTCCCGCGGCACGAGGAGGTCGAGCTCTCCTGGAAGATTCTCGACCCGATCGTGGAGTACTGGGCCAAGCACGGGAAGCCGGACACCTACGAGTCCGGGACCTGGGGCCCTGCCTCGGCCGACAAGATGCTGGCCCGTGACGGACGTGCCTGGAGGCGACCATGATCGAGCTCATCGACACGAACTCGAGCGAAATCGCGGCCGAGTTCCTCCGGGCCCGTCGACGCGCCGGCAGCCCCGCCATGGGCATGGTGATGACGCTCGTCTTCGTCGTCGCGGAGGAGGACGCCGAGGAGGCGATGAACGCCGCGCGGCTCGCCTCGCGGGAACACCCTGCACGGGTGCTCGGCGTGATCATCGGCAACGGTCGCGGCAACGGACAGGTCAACGCACAGGTCGGGATCGGCTCCGGCTGGTTCGGCGAGACCGCGATGATCCGGCTCACCGGTGAGGTCGCAAAGCATCCGGAGTCCGTCGTACTCCCTCTGCTGCTGCCCGACTCCCCTGTGGTCGTGTGGTGGCCGACCAAGGCGCCGGAGGACCCGGCCGCCGACCTGCTCGGCCGGCTCGCCAAGCGCCGGATCACCGACGCCGCAGCAGTTCCCCGGAGCAAAGCGCGGGCGATGCTGACCCAGTGCCGTGCGTACGCACCGGGCAACACCGACCTGGCCTGGACCCGGATCACCGGCTGGCGTGCCCTCCTCGCCGCGGCGCTCGACCAGAACCCTGGCAAGGTGAGTTCGGCGTCGGTCTCGGCGGAGCGGATCAGCCCCAGTGCTGACCTTTTGTCGGCCTGGCTCAGTGACCGGCTCAAGGTCGAGGTGCAGCGCAAGACCTCCGACGGCCCCGGCATCACCTCGGTGGTGCTCACCACCAAGGACGGCGACGTGTCCGTCGTACGCCACGACGGGAAGCTCGCCACGCTGTCGTCGCCTGACCAGCCCGACCGACCGGTGGCGCTCAAGCGCCGCGACGTCGCCGAGCTGTTGTCCGAGGAGCTGCGGCGGCTCGACCCCGACGAGATCTACGCGGCGACGGTGAAGAAGATGGTGAAGCTCAACGCGAAGGGCACCTCCGTCCGCACCAAGAAGGGCTGACATGACCTCCGAGATCCTCGTCCATGCCGGGCCGGACGAGCTGGCCGGCTCGGTGGCGTCCCGGCTGGTGTCCCGTCTCGTTGACATCCAGCGCGAGGGACGGGTGCCGTCGATCGTGCTCACCGGCGGCACGGTGGCCGCCAAGCTGCACCGCGCCGTGGCCTCGTCGTCCGCCCGAGGCGAGGTCGACTGGTCGCGAGTGGACTTCTGGTTCGGCGACGAGCGGTTCGTGCCGGCCGACGACGCGGACCGGAACGCCGGGCAGGCGGCCGAGGCCCTGCTCGACCACCTGCCGGTGGACCCTTCGCGCGTGCACGAGATGCCGGCATCGGACGGGAAGTACGGCGACGACGTCGATGCCGCAGCCGCCGGGTACGCCCAGGAGCTTCGTGAGGCGGCCGTCGACGGAGAGACCCCGCTCTTCGACGTGGTCATGCTAGGCGTCGGGCCGGACGGTCACTGCGCGTCGCTGTTCCCCTCACATCCTGCGCTGAAGGACGACCGTCCTGCGATCCCGGTGCGGGACTCCCCCAAGCCGCCGCCGACCCGGATCTCTTTGTCGATCGGGCCGCTCCGGCGGGCGCGTGAGGTCTGGTTCGTGGCCTCGGGAGCGGAGAAGGCCGAGGCGGTTCGCAATGCCGTGACGGGTTCCGACGTGACCGCGGTCCCGGCCTCGGGTCCGAAGGGCATGGACGCGACCCTGTGGTTCGTCGACGAGGCTGCCGCCACACACCTCCCCCGTTGAGCCGGGGGTTCCGCCCCGTTGAGCCGGGGGTTCCGGCCCGTTGAGCCGGGGGTTCCGCCCCGTTGAGCCCTGCGCTTCGCTCACGCAAGCTGGGTGACGCGTCCAGCCCATCGACGTACGACGGGCAGCGTCACTTACACCGTTCCGCGCAGAACGATCACGACCCCCTACACTCAGCACGGCACAAGCCGCGGCTCAACACGGCACAACGCGCGGGTCAACACGGCAGAAGCCGCGGGTCAACGGTGCAGAACCCCCGGCTCAACGAAAGGGGGTTAGAAGATGATCTCGCCGCGCTTGCGCTTGTCGCGCAGGGTCTGGATCGCCTCGTCGAGGATGTCCTCGGCCTCCTTGTCGGAGCGCCGCTCCTTCACGTAGGCCAGGTGCGTCTTGTAGGGCTCGATCTTCGGCGGCGGCGGCGGGTTGTCGGAGTCCAGGCTGGCCGGCAGGCCGCACCGCGGGCAGTCCCACGAGTCCGGCACCTGGGCCTCGACGGCGAAGGTGATCACGGACTCGTGCTCGTGGGCGCAGAAGTACACCACGGACTGGCGAGGGGCAGCATCGCCGCGCTCCGCCTCGCCCATGGGTCCGGCCCCGACACGGCTGCCACGAATGGCGTTTTGTCCACCAGCCACGCTAAGTACTCCTCAGAAGGTAAGACTCAGCTGCCGCTCTTAAGCAGCAGTCCCAGGGCGATGATGCAAGCGAACCAGATGACACCCGCGCCAACGGTGATTCGGTCCAGGTTCCGCTCTGCGACGGACGAGCCGCCGAGCCCGCTGGACACACCGCCGCCGAACATGTCGGAGAGCCCGCCGCCGCGTCCCTTGTGGAGAAGCACCAGCAGAATCAGCAACAGGCTCGTGAGGACGAGCAGAACAGTGAAGACGGTAGTCACGGTGGGAAAGCCTAACTCACAGCTACGCGCTCAGATGACAGGCATGTCATAAAACCGGCAGATGCCGCCGAACTCGTCGACCTGCAGGCTCGCACCACCGACGAGACACCCGTCGACATCGGACTTCTCCATGATTCCGCCGACGTTGGCGGCCTTCACCGAACCGCCGTACAGGATCCGGATCGAGGCCGCGGCGTCCTCCGAGAAGGTCTCCGCGATGCGCCCACGGATCGCGGAGCAGACCTCCTGCGCATCGTCGGGAGTGGCGACCTCACCGGTGCCGATCGCCCACACCGGCTCGTACGCCACGACCAAGTCCGCCACCTGCTCGGCGCTCAGCCCGGCAAGCGAGCCGTCGACCTGCTCGAGGGTGTACTCGACCTGTCGACCCTCCTTGCGGACGTCCAGCCCCTCGCCCACGCACACGATCGGGGTCATGCCCGCGGCGATCGCCTTCTTCGCCTTGGCGTTCACCAAGGCGTCGTCCTCCTGGTGGTACTCACGCCGCTCGGAGTGACCGATCACGACGTAGGAGCAGCCGAGCTTGGCCAGCATGCCGGCCGAGATCTCCCCGGTGTACGCGCCGCTGTCGTGCTGCGACACGTCCTGGGCGGCGTACTTGATCTTCAGCCGGTCCCCGTCCACCAACGTCTGCACGCTGCGGATGTCGGTGAACGGCGGGACCACGACGACCTCGACCTTGGCGTAGTCGTGCTTCTTGTCCGACAGGGTCCAGGCGAGCTTCTGCACCAGAACCACCGCTTCCTGGTGGTTGAGGTTCATCTTCCAGTTGCCCGCCATGAGGGGCACGCGCGAGTGAGCAGCCACGATGCTTCGCTTTCTAGTGAGGTTCGTACGACGTCAGGCGTCAGGAGAGTACGTCGATGCCGGGGAGGTTCTTGCCCTCGAGGTACTCCAGGCTCGCCCCACCGCCGGTGGAGATGTGCCCGAAGGCAGCCTCGTCGAAGCCGAGGGTGCGCACGGCCGCGGCCGAGTCACCGCCACCGACGACCGACAGCCCGTCGACCTTGGTGAGCGCGTCGGCGACGTCGCGGGTGCCGGAGGAGAACTGCTCGAACTCGAAGACGCCCATGGGCCCGTTCCAGAACACCGTTCGGGCGTCGGCGAGCGCGGACGCGAAGGCCCGACCCGACTCCGGCCCGATGTCCAGGCCGATCTTGTCCGCCGGGATCGCATCTGCAGGCACCACGCTGGCTGCCGCGTCCGCCGAGAACGAGTCCGCGACGCGGATGTCCGTCGGCAGCAGGATCTCGACTCCCGACTCCTCCGCGCGCTGAAGGTACTCGCGGCAGGTGTCGAGCTGGTCCTCCTCGAGCAGGCTCGTGCCGATCTCGTGCCCCTGCGCCTTGAGGAAGGTGAACACCATGCCGCCGCCGATGAGCAGCTTGTCCGCCTTGCCGAGCAGGTTGTCGATGACGCCGAGCTTGTCGGAGACCTTGGAGCCACCGAGCACGACCACGTAGGGCCGCTCCGGATTCTCGGTGAGCCGACGGAGCACGTCGATCTCCGTGGACACGAGGGTGCCCATGGCGTGCGGCAGCCGCTGCGCGACGTCGTACACCGAGGCCTGCTTGCGGTGCACGACACCGAAGCCGTCACTGACGAACAGGTCCGCCAGCGCGGCGAGCTGATCGGCGAAGGCGCCGCGAACGGCGTCGTCCTTGCTGGTCTCGCCCTCATTGAAGCGGACGTTCTCCAGGACAGCGACCTGCCCGTCCTCGAGTGCGTCCACCGTCGCCCGGGCGCTGTCGCCAACAGTGTCGGTGGCGAAGGCGACGTCCCGGCCGAGGAGCTCCCCGAGCCGCGAGGCGACCGGGGCCAGGGAGTACTGGGGGTCGCGTGCCCCCTTGGGCCGGCCGAGGTGCGCGGTCACGATGACCCGCGCACCGGCGTCAGCCAGCTCACTGATGGTCGGCACACTGGCCCTGATCCGGCCGTCGTCGGTGATCACGTCCCCGTCGAGCGGGACGTTGAGATCGGACCGGACCAGGACGCGCTTGCCGCGGACGTCACCAAGAGAGTCGATGCCGCTCATCGAGTCAGAGGGTCTCACCGACGTAGGTGACAAGGTCAGCGAGGCGGTTGGAGTAGCCCCACTCGTTGTCGTACCAGCCGACGATCTTCACCTGGTTGCCGAACACCTTGGTCAGCCCGGCGTCGAAGATGCACGAGTTGGGGTCGGTGACGATGTCAGAGGAGACGATCGGGTCCTCGGTGTACTTCAGGAAGCCCTTCAGCGGTCCGTCTGCGGCCGCCTTGACGGCCGCGTTGACCTCTTCGGCGGTCGTCTCGCGGGTGAGCTCGACGGTGAGGTCGGTGGCCGAGCCGGTCGGGATCGGCACCCGGAGCGCGAAGCCGTCGAGCTTGCCCTTCAGCTCGGGCAGCACGAGGCCGATGGCCTTGGCGGCACCGGTCGAGGTCGGCACGATGTTCACGGCGGCGGCGCGGGCGCGGCGCAGGTCGCTGTGGGGACCGTCCTGGAGGTTCTGGTCCTGGGTGTAGGCGTGGATGGTCGTCATCAGGCCCTTGACGATGCCGAACTCGTCGTTGAGGGCCTTTGCCATCGGTGCGAGGCAGTTGGTGGTGCAGGAGGCGTTCGAGATCACCGTGTGCGCGGCGGGGTCGTAGTCGGTGTGGTTGACACCCATCACGACGGTGATGTCCTCGTTCTTCGCCGGCGCCGAGATGATCACCTTCTTGGCGCCCGCGTCCACGTGACCCTTGGCCTTGGTGGCGTCGGTGAAGAAACCCGTCGACTCGATGACGACATCGACCCCGAGGTCCTTCCACGGGAGCTGGGCCGGGTCACGCTCGGCCAGGATCTTGAGCGTCCGGTTGCCGATGCGGATGCCTTCGTCGGTCACCGAGACCTCCTCGTCCAGACGGCCGAGGATCGAGTCGTACTTGAGCAGGTGCGCCATGGTCTTGACGTCGCCGAGATCGTTGGCGGCGATGATCTCGATGTCAGCACCGGATGCCTGGACGGCGCGGAAGAAGTTGCGGCCGATGCGGCCGAAGCCGTTGATACCTACACGAACAGTCACGGAACAGGACTCCCCATCTAGCAGTCAGGTCGAAGTGACCGCCCTCACGAGCGATCGGACTCGACCCTACCGTCTGTGCCGGTGTGCGGCTAAGGGCGTCCGGGGTACGTGCAAGTAACCGCGCGCAAGCGGTCAAAGCCGGTTGATCAGGCCTCGTCGGCGATCATGTCGGGAGTCAGGCTGGCCTCGGTGTCAGGTACGCCGAGCTCCTGGGCCCGCTTGTCCGCCATCGCCAGGAGACGACGGATGCGACCGGCGATCGCGTCCTTGGTCAGCGGCGGCTCGTGCAGCTGTCCGAGCTCCTCGAGGGATGCCTGCTTGTGCTGCAGGCGCAGGTCGCCCGCGAGCTTGAGGTGGTCGGGGACCTCCTCGCCGAGGATCTGAAGGGCTCGCTCCACCCGAGCACCGGCGGCCACGGCGGCGCGTGCGGAACGGCGGAGGTTGGCGTCGTCGAAGTTCGCGAGCCGGTTCGCTGTGGCGCGGACCTCGCGCCGCATCCGACGCTCCTCCCAGGCCATCAACGACTCATGGGCTCCGAGCCTGGTCAGCAGAGCACCGATCGCGTCGCCGTCGCGGATCACGACCCGGTCGACGCCGCGGACCTCGCGAGCCTTGGCGGAGATCCCGAGCCTGCGGGCGGCTCCGACCAGCGCCAGGGCGGCCTCGGGACCGGGGCACGTGACCTCGAGCGCGGAGGATCGGCCGGGCTCGGTGAGCGACCCGTGGGCGAGGAACGCACCGCGCCACGCGGCAACGGCGTCACAGCCCGCGCCTGAGACGACCTGCGGTGGCAGCCCCCGGACCGGGCGACCGCGTCCGTCGAGCAGTCCGGTCTGGCGGGCGAGTGCCTCCCCGTCCCGGACGACCCGGACGACGTACCGGCTGCCCTTGCGGATGCCGTTGCCGGAGACCATCACCACGTCCGAGGAGTGACCGTAGATCTCCGCGATGTCCTTGCGGAGGCGGCGGGCGGCGGCTCCGGTGTCGAGCTCGGCCTCGACCACGATCCGGCCGCTGACGATGTGCAGACCGCCCGCGAACCGCAGCATCGAGGAGACCTCAGACTTGCGACAGCACGATTTGGTCACCGTGGTGCTGGCTAGTTCCGCCTTGACCTGCGCCGTCATCGCCATGCGTCCGATCCTGCCACGTTGAAGTACCTTCCACCTATCCCGCGAGAGCCGAAGGACGGGACTGCGTCACCTTATGCCTCTCCCAAAAATCCCGCATAGGCATTGGCCAATTTGACCGGGTCATGTCGGGGGGAGCCGTCGCCCGCGGCCACGTCCGCCAGGACGAGGTGCGCGCCGAGAGCAGCCGCCGTCGCGCGTAGCTCGTCGGGATCGGCGACGCTCCCGGCGTCCGCGAGGACCACGTCGAGCTTCAGGTCCGGGGCGTGCTCGGCCAGCACCTCGAGGTGCGTGCCGGGCAGGAAGCCGTCGGTCTCGCCTGTCTGCGGCTCGAGGTTCAAGGTCACAGCCTTGCGGGCCGGCGACTCGATCAGGGCACGCCGCAGCTCCGGGACCAGCAGGTGCGGGATCACGCTGGTGAACCACGATCCCGGGCCGAGGACCACCCAGTCGGCGGTGTGTACCGCCTCCAGCGCCTGCGGGCAGGCCGGCGGGTCCTGTGGTTCGAGCGCCACGGCAACCACCTGCCCTGACGTGCTCGCGACCTCGACCTGGCCGCGCACCGTGGTCAGCGCATTGTCGTCGCTCGGGTCGATGCCGCGCACCGACGCCGTGATGTCGATCGGGCTGACGGACATGGGCAGCACCCGACCGTGCGCACCCAGCAGCCGGCCGACCCAGTCGAGTCCGTCGACGTGCTCGCCGAGCAGCTCCCAGAGGGCCACGATCAGGAGGTTCCCGACCGCGTGCTGGTGCATCTCACCTTCGCTGTCGAAACGGTGCTGAAGGACCTGGGCCCAGGTCCGGCCCCACTCGTCGTCGCCACAGAGCGCGGCCAGGGCCTGGCGCAGGTCGCCGGGAGGCAGCACGCCGAACTCACGCCGAAGCCGGCCCGAGGAGCCGCCGTTGTCCGCGACGGTCACCACCGCGGTCAGGTCGGAGACCACGTGCCGCAGCGCTGAGAGGGAGGCGGACAGGCCGTGGCCTCCCCCGAGAGCCACCACCCGGAGGTCGAGAGAGCCGGTCATCTCACTCCCGCCCCAGGTCACGGTGCATCGGCCGGGCGTCGAGGCCCTGAGCCCGCAACCGGCCCGCGATCTCCTCGGTCATCGCGACGCTTCGGTGCTTGCCTCCCGTGCAGCCGATGGCGACGGTCATGAACCGCTTGCCCTCCCGGAGGAAGCCCTCGGCAACGGTGTCGACCAGGGAGACGTACTTGTCGATGAACTCCTTCGCCTCTGGCCGGTCCTTGACGTAGTCGGCCACCTCGGGGTCGCGGCCGGAGAGGTGACGGAGCTCGGGAACCCAGTAGGGGTTGGGGATGAAGCGCATGTCCGCGACCAGGTCTGCGTCGACCGGGATGCCGTACTTGAAGCCGAAGCTGACCACGGTCACCTTCAGGGACATGGTCTGCTCGGTGCCGAACGCCTCCCCGACCTTGTCGGTCAGCTGGTGCACGTTGAGGTTCGAGGTGTCGATGACCACGTCCGCGTCGCCCCGCAGGCTGGCCAGCGCCTTGCGCTCACGCTGGAGCCCGTCGAGCAGCCGACCGCCCTCCTGCAGCGGGTGCGGCCGCCGGGCCGCCTCCTGGCGCCGCACCAGCACGTCGTCGTTGGCCTCGAGGAAGAGCAGGGTCGTACGACGGCCCGTGGTCCCCTGCGCGAGGACCTCCTGCAGCGACCCGAAGAAGGACCCGGAACGCACGTCGACGACCACCGCGATCGGCTGGAGCCGGCCCTGGGTCTCGTCGACTAGACGGACCACGTCGGGCACCAGCTGGGGCGGCAGGTTGTCCACCACGTAGAAGCCGAGGTCCTCGAGCTCCTTGGCGGCGGTGCTCCTGCCGGCACCGGTCATCCCGGTGACCACCACCAGGTCGCCCACGTTCTCCGACATCACGTCTCCTCGATCTCTCCGGTAGCGGTGTTGACGCTCACCCTTGCGGGCTCCTTCTTCTGCTCGGCCAGGGCCGCGACGATCGATGCCGCCGTGCGCGGCCCGATCCCGGGCACGGCCGCGATGTCGTCCACTGTGGCGGCCCTCAGCTTCTTCAATGATCCGAACTCCTTGAGCAGGGTCTTGCGACGCACCTCCCCCAGCCCGGGCACGTCGTCGAGGACGCTCTCGACCATGGTCTTGGAGCGACGGTTGCGGTGGTGGGTGATCGCGAACCGGTGCGCCTCGTCCCGGATCCGCTGGAGAAGGTAGAGGCCTTCGCTCGAGCGGGGCAGGATCACCGGGTCCTCCTGCCCGGGGAGCCAGACCTCCTCGAGCCGTTTGGCCAGGCCGCACACCGGGACGTCGTCGATGCCGAGCTCGTCGAGTGCCCGTTGCGCCGCAGCCACCTGTGGGGGCCCGCCGTCGACGACGACGAGTCCGGGCACGTAGGAGAATTTCCGGGGCCGGCCGGTCTCCGGGTCGATCAGCATCGGCCCCTCGGGCCGGTCGTCCACGTCGCCGTTGCCGAGGTCGAGCTCCTCGGCGCGGTCGTCCAGCAGCCGCTTGAAGCGCCGGGTGATCACCTCGTGCATCGAGGCCACGTCGTTCTGCCCCTCGACGCCCTTGATCACGAAGCGGCGGTACTCGCTCTTGCGGGCGAGCCCGTCCTCGAACACCACCATCGACGCCACGACCTCGGTCCCCTGCAGGTTGGAGACGTCGTAGCACTCGATGCGCAGCGGCGCGCCCGGCAGCTCCAGCGAGGTCTGGATCTCCTCGAGGGCGCGGTTCCGGGTGGTCAGGTCGCTGGCGCGTTTGGTCTTGTGCAGGCCGAGAGCCTGGAGGGCGTTGCGGGCCACCGTCTCCTGGAGCGACTTCTTGTCCCCGCGCTGCGGGACCCGGAGGGAGACCCTCGCTCCCCTCAGCCCGGACAGCCACTGCTCGAGGGCGGGCGCGTCGTCCGGCAAAGCGGGGACGAGCACCTCCCTGGGGATCGAGTCGCCGAGCTCGCCGTCGTACAGCTGGAGCAGGAAGCGCTCCACCAGGCCGCCGGTGTCGGCGTCGTCGACCTTGTCGGCGACCCAGCCTCGCTGGCCGCGGATCCGGCCACCGCGGACGTAGAAGATCTGGACCGCGACCTCGAGAGGATCCTCGGCGAAGGCCACCACGTCGGCGTCCGTGCCGTCGCCCAGCACGACGGCCTGCTTCTCCATCGCGCGGTTGAGGGCGCCGATGTCGTCGCGGAGCCGAGCAGCTCGTTCGAAGTCCATCTCCGCCGAAGCGGCGTACATCTGCTTCTCGAGGCGGCGCACGAAGCCGGTGGTCTGCCCGGCCATGAAGTCACAGAAGTCGTCGACGATCGCGCGGTGCTCCTCCGCGCTGACCCGTCCGACGCAGGGTGCCGAGCACTTCTCGATGTAACCCAGCAGGCAGGGTCGCCCGATCTGCGCACTGCGCTTGAACACCCCGTTGGAGCAGGAACGCATCGGAAATACCCGTAGCAGCAGGTCCACGGTCTCCCGGATCGCCCAGGCGTGGGAGTACGGGCCGAAGTAGCGCACGCCGCGCTTCTTCGCGCCGCGGCCCACCATCACCCGCGGGAACTCCTCGTTCAGCGTGACGGCGAGCCATGGGTAGGACTTGTCGTCGCGGTACTTCACGTTGAAGCGCGGGTCGTACTCCTTGATCC
>JBFIWG010000079.1:0-11808 GCA_041606495.1 Nocardioidaceae bacterium | reverse complement strand
GTCCCGACCAGGCTGAGCAGGGCCACCACGAGGGCCACAGCGTGCCAGGGGCGTGCCGCGGCCAGGCCCTCGTAGGCGCGGAGCTCATTCCGGTCCGGGTAGGCGGCGATCACGGCAAATGCGGCGAGGTTGGTGACGGCGTACCCGGCGAGAAACACCACGAGCGACGGCAGGGCCAGCGGCACGGACCCGGCCACCGCGATTGGCATGAGCAGGTATCCGGCCTGGCTGACGGTGGACCAGCCCAGCAGCCGCCGCGGGTTCGTCTGCGTATACGCGGCCAGGTTCCCCAGCGTCATGGTGAGCACGGACAGCAACGCGATCAGCAGCGGCCAGCGCACCGTGCCGGGCATCATCTCCAGCAGCCGATAGGCGGCCAGAAAGCCGCCGATCTTCGGCACGGTCGTCAGGAACGTCGCCACCGTGGCATTGGCGCCCTGGGCCGCGTCCGGCACCCAGAAGTGCGCGGGCACGCCCCCTGCCTTGAACATCAGCCCGACCAGGACGGCCGCAACACCCGCCGCGACCGCCACGGTCGGCGCCTGGGCGAGACGGCCCGCGATCTCGACGTAGAGCGTGCCGCCGGTGATGCCGTAGAGGAGGGTGACACCGAGCAGCATGAGAATGCCGAAGAGCGCGCCCAGCAGGTAGGTCTTCATCGCTGCCTCGGCGCCGCGGGCGGTGCGCGTCAGACCGATCAGGCCGTACAACGGGATGCTGCCCAGCAGGAACCCGACCGCGAGGACGAGCAGGTCCGCGGCGCCGGCCAGGATCTGCGCGCCGGTGGTCGCGAACAGCAGCAGGGCGTACGTCTCGCTCTCCCGCGGCGAGCCGGCGACCTCGTCCGCGGCCAGGCCCAGGATCATCAACGTGGCAAGGGCGGCAACGACCCGCGCGACCCCCGTCGGGGTGTCGACGGCGAACGTCCCGTCGAAGGCGGTCTGGGCCGGTCCGGCGAGCGAGACAGCGGCGGCGGTCGCGCTCGCGAGAAGGGCGACGGCCGCCACCACCCTCGTCACCCACTGCCTGTCGCGCGGCAGGAACGAGCCGCCGATGAGCGCGGCGAGGCCACCGACGAAGAGCAGCATCTCCGGCAGCAGCAGGAGCGGGCGCATCTCCATGTCCACCGGCTACCGCCCGACCAGCTCGACGAGGACCTCCGCGGCCGGCTCGATGACCGCGAGCAGCGGCCTGGGCAGCACCCCGATCAGCAGCGACAGGAGCAGGAGCGGGCCGACGGACCAGATCTCGGACGGGCGCAGGTCCGCGAAGTCGATCGAGCCGCCCCGGGTCTCGCCGGTGAAGATCCGCTGCAGGGCGCGCAGGAAGAGGGCGGCGGTGACCAGGATGCCGAGCAGCGCGATCGCGGTGACCGGTGCCGCGGCGACGCTGCCGGTGAAGATCTGGAACTCGGCGATGAACCCCGACAGGCCGGGGAGGCCCAGCGAGGCGAACGCCGCCACCGCGAACAGGGCGGCGAACCTCGGCGCGGGTCCAGCCAGGCCGCCGTACGCGCCCATGTCGTACGTCGAGGCGCGGTCGAGGAACACGCCCGCCAACAGGAACAGGGCTCCCGTGATCAGCCCATGGCTCACCATCTGCGTCACCGCGCCGGTCACCGCGATCGCCCGTGCCTGCGCTGTGTCCTCGGCGACGAGTCCGGCGACGCCGACCGCGAGCACGACGTAGCCCATGTGGTTCACCGAGGTGTAGGCAACCATGCGCTTGAAGTCGGTCTGCGCCAGAGCCACCAGGGCTCCGTAGATGACCGAGACCACCCCAACCGCGATGATCACCCAGGCCCAGTCTTGCCACGCGCCAGGGAGCATCGGCATCGCGATCCGCACGAACCCGTAGGTGCCCATCTTCAGCAGCACCCCCGCCAGCACCGCGGACCCGACCGCGGGCGCGTCGGTGTGGGCAGGCGGCAGCCAGGTGTGGAAGGGCACCGTCGGCGTCTTCACCGCCAGCCCGATGAGGATCGCGGCCAGCACGAGGCCGCCGGCCACGGGCCTGCCCTCCAGGGGTGTCGACGCCGCCAGCTCCACCATGTCGAAGGTGTGCGGCTCCGCGGCTACGAAGAGCCCGATGAACCCGACCAGCAACGCGAGCGAGCCGAGGAAGGTGTAGAGGAAGAACTTCAGCGCCGACCGGCCGCGGTTCCCGTGTCCCCAACCGGCGATCACGAAGTACATGCCGACGATCGAGAGGTCGAAGAAGACGAAGAACAGGATCAGGTCGGCAGCCACGAACAGCCCGAGACTGACGCTCTGCAGGAACAGGAACAGCGCGGCCTGGGTCCGCGGCCGGTCCTGCTCGCGCAGTGCGTAGACCGCACACGCCACGAACAGCACGCACGTCATCGCCACCAAGGGCAGGGAGAGGCCGTCAACGCCGAGGTGGTAGCTGCTGTTGACGCCCGGGATCCACTCGGCCCGCTCCTCGAACGCGAGCTGACCCGCCGGGGGCGAGTCGTAGCCGGCCCAGAGCACCGCTACCAGCCCGAGCTCGAGCATGGTCACGCCCAGCCAGGCCCATCGCGCTGCGGCGTCCCCGACGGCGGGTACGGCGACCAGCGCCAGCGCCGCGGCCAGGGGAAGGAACACGATCAGGCTGAGCACGGTCACCTCACTGCTACGAGAACGACGACGCCGACAGCGAGCATCGCGACGGCCTGGATGTAGTACTGGTGGAGCTGCCCGGTCTGCGGCAACCGGGCGACCCGGCCGAGCCGTCGGACCTGACGCGCGAGGCCCTCGACGGCGCCGTCGAGCCAGCGCTGATCTGTCCTCGCAGCGCGGTCAGCGGCCGCGAGCGAGGCCCGAGCAGCAGAGGCGACCCCTCCATCGAGCACGTTGTCGTCGAAGCCCGCCGCGCCACGCGCCAGGCCGATGAAGCTCCCGGCCGACGAGGTCACCGCCCGGTCCAGAACCCGATCGTCGAAGCGGGCCAGGGCCTCGGCCAGGTGAAGCGTGGGACGCACGACGAGCGACTGCGTGGCAAGCTCGAGGCCGAGCCAAGCCGCCGCCCAACGTGGCTCAGGAAGCCGCCACCGCACGGCCAGCCCGATCACCGCGGCGGCCAGTGCGGCCGAGACTGCGAGCTCGACCGGCGCGACGTGCAAGGTCTCACCCTGCGCCCGGGCGAGCGCGGTGCCCAGCGGTGGCAGGGCGATCAGGCCGAGAGTGGCCGCGCCGCCGGCCAGGACGACGAGCGGAACCTGTTGCAGAGCGGGGACCGGCCGGCCGTCTGGAGCGGCGCCGCGCCAGATCACCAGCAGCACCTTCGCGGCGTAGGCGGCCGACAGGGCGGAGGCGAGCAGACCGACGGCGTAGAGCGCCACCGACTCCTCCAGCGCGACGGACAGCACCGCGTCCTTGGTCGCCCACAACGAGAGCGGCGCCACCCCGGCAAGCGCCAGCGCGGCGAGCCCGGCTGCTACGCCAACCACCGGCCACTGCCTGGCCACCCCCCGCAGGTCGGACAGCTGCTTCGAGCCCAGGAGGGCTAGCCAGGCCCCCGCGGCGAGGAACAGCGTCGCCTTGGTCGCGGCATGCGCAACCAGGTGGGTCGCGCCCGCGGTCACCGCCGCCAGACCGGCACCCATCACGACGAACCCGAGCTGTGCTGCGGTGGAGGCCGCGAGCAGCTGCTTGAGATCCCGCTGTGCCACAGCGACCAGCCCGAGAAGCACCGCGGTCGCCGCCCCGGTCCACGCGGCGACCGGGCCGGCCCAGCCGGTGACGTCGAGCAGCGAGGCGACCCGCAGCAGCAGGTAGCCGCCCATCGCCACCATCGCCGCGGAGTGCAGCAGTGCGCTGACCGGACTCGGGCCCTCCATCGCCCGGGACAGCCAGAACGAGAACGGAAGCTGGGCGGCCTTGCCCAGGGCCGCGACCAGGATGCCGAGCGCGATCACGTGCCGCCAGCCCGCGCTCGCCTCCGGCAGGTCTGCCAGGGCGAGTCCGGCCCCGCCGGCCAGGGCGGCGCCGGCGGCGACGTACAGCCCCAGGTCCGCCGTACGCGTGGTGACGAACGCGGTGAGCCCGGCCGACACCCGGTGCTGGTCCCGCCACCAGAAGCCGATCAGCGCGTACGACGTCGCGCCCATCACCTCCCAGGCCAGCAGCAGAGCGGGCAGCGTCGTGGCTGTCACGGTGAGGTTGACCGCCGACGCGAACAGCAGCATCAGGCCGTGGAACCGGGGACGGGACTCCTCGATGTCCGACGCGGCGAAAACCAGCACCAGGAAGGTCACCGCCGCGACGGTGGGCAGCACCAGCGCGGACAGCGCGTCGACCGCAACGCCGAGCTCGGTGCCGGCCATGAACGGCACCGATGCCGCGGGCCGCGTCAGTGCGAGGACGGTGGAGACGACGACGCCGACTCCCGCAGTGGTCACCGAGATCGCCCCAGCGGTCCGGTCCAGCCCTCTGGACATCGCCAGAGCGCCACCGACCACCGCCGGGAGCAGCACGACCAGCCAGAGCAGCCCGGTCATCGGGACAGCTCCGCGGCCATGTCGGTCATGTCCGCCTCGTGCTCGCGATGCAGCAGGGTGGCGACGGCGAAACCCATCGCCATCTCCACGGTCATCGCCGCGATGATCACCATCAGCAGCACCTGGCCTGTCGGGTTCGGCGCGAGGAACCACCAGAAGCCTGCAGCGGCCAGGATGACGGCGTTGATCATCAGCTCCAGGCCCATCATCACCATCACCACGACCTGCTGGGACAGTGCACCGTAGAGCCCCACGGCGAACAACGCCGACGCCACCAGCAGCACGGTCTCGAGGGTCATCGGCCGACCCCTCCCGGCTGCGGGTCGTCCGCCGGCCGACGTCGTAGATCGTCCCCGAGGCGGTCGTAGCGGGTGCGGTGGGCGGCGATCACGATGCCGGCCACGATGGTGGCGACCATCACTGGGCTGATCACGCCCATCACCAGCATCTTCGGGCCCATCAACGCCTCGCCCAGCGCCACCGTCGTGTCGGCGGGCGGAGCCCCGCGGCGGGTGGGCCACGGAACCAGCACGGCTCCTGCGCCCAGGACCAGGAAGCTGGCCACAGCCGCCACCAAGGCCTGCTTCTTCCCGTGCACCATGCTCATCGGCATGAGCGCAGGGTTCATCCCCATGAACATCACCATGTAGACAGCCATCACGGCCATCTCCATCACCATCATCAAGATGACCACGACGCCGACGTAGTCCTGCCGCAGCAGGAGTACCGCCACCCCGACTGCGATGAAGGACAGCGCGAGTGCGTACGTCGCCCGCGCCATCGAGTTCACCCAGAACACCGCGGCACCCGCCAGCACGGCGACGACTGCCATCGCCCAGAACAGGATGTGGATGATCATCGGTCATGCCCTCCAGACCGCGATGATCGCGACGACCAGATCTTGCAGGAGTACGGCGGGGAGCAGCACGACCCAGCCCACCTCCATGAACTTGTCCGGGCGGAACGCCGGCAGCCGGCGGCGAAGCCACACGAACCCCGCCAGGAGCAGCGCGGTCTTGACGAGCACCCAGAGCCATGAAGGCAGGACCGGTCCCGCACCGCCGCCCAGGAACATGGGCACCGCGAAGGCGGCCCCGGCGGCCAGCAGCGCGTAGCGACCACCGACGAACAGCAGCCGGTCGGGCCCGGAAAGCTCGGCCTCGACCCCGCCCGCCAGGTCGGTGCCTCGGGCGGGCGCGAACGGTCCCCACACCGAGAAGCCGATGACTCCCACGCAGTAGACGACGAACGCGACCGGCATCCACACCACGAACCACAGGCCCTGCTGCGCCGCGGCCACGTCGCCCACACGCAGACTCTCGGCTGCGATAGCCGGAGCGACGAGCGCGAACATCAGCGGCAGCTCGTAGGCCAGGCCGTGCGCAAGGAAGCGGTAGCCGCCGATGAGCGCATGCACCGAGTTCGGCCCCCAGCCGACCAGCCAGACCAGCGCCCAGACGATGACGTCCATCGCGTTGAACCAGACCACGCCGACGTTCAGGTCGAAGAGCACCCACTCGCCGAGCGGTACGACGGACACCATCATCAGCGCCGTCACCACGAGGCCGGCACCGCCCACCCGCCACAGCAGCCTGTCGGCCGCGACGGTGGTGCGACGCCGCTGACGGAGCAGGCGTGCCGACTCGGCGAACGGTCTGCCCACCGCGCCGGACCGACCCTCGGCCCGGGCGGACAACACGCTGTCGAGGGTGGCCGCGAACACCACCAGCAGACCCAGCAGCGCCGCTGCTGCAACGGCCCACAGGCCCGACACCGTGGTCAGCGTGGACTCAGTCATGCCACGCCTCTCGTCGTACGACGGATGGCTCGACGTCGAGGCTCGCCACGACCAGGCGCGCGGTCGCGACGTCGAGGCCGGTCACGAGACCGGGCAGCGCGGCCAGCAGCGCCACCTGCTCGCCCGGATCTGCGGGCTCGGGAGCCGCCGCAGAGTCGATGATCCGTAGCAGCCGGTCGTGGACGTCGCCACGGACCCGGTCCGGCAGGCCCAGGCGGACGATGTCGTCCGCATCGATCGGACGCAGGGCATGCAGGGACCAGCGGAGCACCCGTGAACGACCGACCCGCCGCCGGAGGCGGTCGAGCTCACCGCGTGCTCGTGCCGGGTCGTCCCCGGTCAGGAGCAGGTCTCGGACCCGGCGGGCCTCGGCGGCGGCGTCCTGCCACCCGGCGAGCGACAGCAGACCAGCCGCCGCGTCGCACCTGCGCGCGGACCGCTCGACGTCGGTCGTGGCGGCACCTTCCAAAGGGTGGTCGTGGTCGATCAGGCTCGTCGATGCCTGCGAGATGACGTCGCCGTGCACCGTGCAGCGCAGCACCAGCCCCGCCGGCCAGTGCGGCAGCACCGGACCGAAGCGTACGTTCAGCACGTCCATCTCCAGGCTGTCGCGGTCCTGGTCGCCTCCGGCCAAGGGGATTCCGCCCGGCGCCATCTCCATATCCCCGTGGTCCCCGTGGTCCCCGTGGTCCCCGTGGTCCCCGTGGCCGTCCAGCTCCGGCGCAGGTGCTCTGCCGCCGGCGTCCGCTCGCTGCCTTCGAAGGTCGGAGAGCTCGGCGACGGCCTGTGCCAGCAGGTCGGGGATCGACTCGGCTGCCTCGACGTCCACCCGGACCCGCGGACCTGGGAGCTGGTCCCAGAGGCGCGCGACAACCTCCCCGAGGTCCGGGCCCGGGCGCCCGCACACGGCGAGCACATCGGCGTCCGCGGGCGAGTCGGCCAGGACCCACCCGCGGTCGGCCAGGGCACGCTCCAGCGAGACCCGTAGACGCCAGGTGCCGGGAGTCTCGACGACGAGCACGTGAGCGGTCCGGGCCGCCAGTCCCGCCAGGGCAGAGGTCAGACCCATCGCAGCGCCCCCTCCCGCCAGGCCCAGACGACCGCGACCAGGAGCCCGCCGAGGAAGAGGAACATCTCGATGACCGCGGTGGCGCCGAGCTCCGCGACCACGACCGCCCAGGGGTACATGAACAGCATCTCCACGTCGAAGGCGAGGAAGAGCAGCGTCGCGAGGTACCACCGGACGTGGTAGCGGGAGAGGGCGTGCTCCTCGGGGACCCATCCTGACTGGAACGGCAGCGACTCGATCTGATGCGGGTCGACGGTCACCGCCCGGTGGAGCAGGTAGACGGCCGCGACCCCGAGCACCGCCACCAGCAGCATCGCGCCCGCACCGACGTACATGCCCGACCTCCGTCCTCGGCGTCGCCCACTGGTTGCTCACATCGGTGCTGCCCGGTTACCTGCCAAGACATGCACGTCACGCGGCGGCCACTTGTGTTAATACCCTAGGGGGGTATCCTGTCGAATGTACAGACCCGGGATGAAGACAGCAGGAGGAGCCATGACCCAGGCACCCCCCGGTTACCTCAGCCAGAAGCAGGCGCACCTCAACCGACTGAAGCGGATCGAGGGGCAGGTTCGTGGCCTGCAGCGGATGGTCGACGAGGAGACCTACTGCATCGACATCCTCACCCAGGTCTCGGCAGCCACCAAGGCGCTCGAGAACGTTGCACTCTCCCTCCTCGACGAGCACCTTCGCCACTGCGTCAGCAACGCCGTGCAGGAGGGCGGGGACGAGGCCGATGCGAAGATCGCCGAGGCCTCCGCAGCGATCGCTCGCCTGGTCCGATCCTGATCCGACCTCCAACCACACAAGGACTTACATGAGCACCCAGACCTACTCCGTCGCCGGCATGACCTGCGGCCACTGCGCCAACGCCGTCTCCAGCGAGCTCGCTGAGCTCGAGGGCGTCACGAGCGTCGACGTGGACCTGGTTGCCGGCGGCACCTCCACGGTGACGATCACCGCCTCGGCTCCGCTGAGTGAGGCCGATGTAGCCGCCGCCCTGGACGAGGCCGGCGACTACACGCTGGCCAACTGATCCCTGCCTCCCCGAGCTCGCCCCAAGGAGCCAGACCATGACCACTCCCTCAGACCTCGAGCACAGCGCCGCCGACGTCGAGCTGGTGATCGGTGGCATGACCTGTGCCTCCTGCGCGGCCCGGATCGAGAAGAAGCTGAACAAGCTCGAGGGCGTGAGCGCCAGCGTCAACTACGCCACCGAGAAGGCGAAGGTGACGTACGCCGGCACGGTCAGCCCCGAGGACCTGATCGCCACCGTCGAGGCCACCGGGTACACCGCCACGCTGCCTTCACCGGCCCGGGTGGACGAAGTGGAGGAAGGCGAGCACGTGCCGGCCGAGCACGACGAGGCCACGAGCTGGCGACAGCGACTGCTGGTCTCGGCGGTGCTCACCGGACCCGTCCTTCTTCTGTCGATGGTTCCGGTCCTGCAGTTCGACAACTGGCAGTGGCTGGCCCTGACGCTGGCTTCGCCCGTCGTGGTGTGGGGCGCCCTGCCCTTCCACCGCGCTGCCTGGACCAACCTGCGCCACGGCGCCGCGACCATGGACACGCTGATCTCCGTCGGAGTGACCGCGGCCTACCTGTGGTCGCTCTGGGCGCTGTTCTTCACCCACGCCGGCATGCCCGGCATGCGGATGCGGTTCGAGCTGCTGCCGAGCACCGCCGCCGGTGAGGCGCACATCTACCTCGAGGTCGCGGCAGCCGTGACCACGTTCATCCTCGCCGGCCGGTACTTCGAGGCTCGAGCCAAGAAGCGGTCAGGTGCCGCGCTGCGCGCCCTGCTCGACATGGGAGCGAAGGAGGTAGCGGTCCTCCGGGACGGGCAGGACGAGGTGCGGATCCCGGTCGAGCACCTGGCGGTCGGCGACACCTTCATCGTCCGCCCCGGCGAGAAGGTCGCGACCGACGGCGTGGTGGTCTCGGGCACCTCAGCGGTCGATGCCTCCATGCTGACCGGTGAGCCGGTCCCGGTCGAGGTCGGACCGGACGACCCCGTCGTCGGTGCCACCGTCAACGCCGGCGGCCGGCTCGTCGTACGCGCCACCCGGGTCGGCAACGACACGCAGCTGGCCCAGATGGCGCGCCTGGTCGAGGAGGCGCAGAACGGCAAGGCCGAAGTGCAGCGGCTGGCCGACCGGATCTCCGCGGTGTTCGTGCCGATCGTGATCGTGCTGTCTCTGCTGACGCTCGCCGTGTGGCTGCTCCTCGGCAACCCCGTCACCGCCGCGTTCACCGCCGCGGTCGCGGTGCTGATCATCGCCTGCCCCTGTGCGCTCGGCCTGGCCACGCCCACCGCGCTGCTCGTCGGAACCGGCCGCGGCGCCCAGCTCGGCATCCTGATCAAGGGGCCGCAGATCCTCGAGTCCACGCGCCGGGTCGACACCATCGTGCTGGACAAGACCGGCACCGTGACCGCCGGCCGGATGAGCGTCGCCTCCGTGCACACCATCGACAGCGAGTCGGAGCTCGGGGTGCTGCGCCTCGTCGGCGCGCTCGAGGACGGGTCCGAGCACCCGATCGCCGAGGCCATCGCCGACCACGCTCGCGAGAGCGGCCGCCTGCCTCAGGTGGAGGGGTTCACCAACCACGGCGGTCTGGGAGTCTCCGGTGTCGTGGAAGGCCACGCCGTCGTGGTCGGTCGCGACTCCTGGCTACGAGACGAGTGGTCGATGACCATCCCCGCGCCGCTGGCCGCGGCCGCCGAGCAGGCCGAGCTCGAAGGGCGTACGCCGGTGTGGGCCGGCTGGGACGGTGAGATCCGAGCCGTCATCGTCGTCTCCGACACCGTCAAGGACTCTTCCGCCACGGCCATCGCCCAGCTGCGCGAGCTCGGGCTACGACCGGTGCTGCTGACCGGCGACAACGAGCGGGCCGCCCGCGCCGTCGCCGAGCAGGTGGGGATCGATCCCGTCGACGTCTTCGCCGAGGTGCTCCCCGCGGACAAGGTCGACGTCGTGAAGCGACTCCAGGACGAGGGACGGGTCGTGGCCATGGTGGGTGACGGCGTGAACGACGCGCCCGCGCTCGCCCAGGCCGACCTCGGTCTCGCCATGGGAACCGGCACCGACGTCGCGATCGAGGCCTCCGACCTGACCCTGGTCCGCGGGGACCTGCAGGCTGCCCCGGACGCGATCCGGCTGTCCCGGGCGACGCTGCGCACCATCAAGGGCAACCTGTTCTGGGCGTTCGCCTACAACGTGGCGGCCTTGCCGCTGGCCGCGGTCGGCCTGCTCAACCCGCTGATCGCCGGTGCGGCGATGGCGTTCAGCTCGGTGTTCGTCGTGAGCAACAGCCTTCGTCTGCGGCGGTTCTCCGCCAGCTGACCCCGGCAGGGCAGGATGCCTGTCATGACTCGAGACAGGATCGCGGTCACCGGCGCAGCCGGGAAGACCGGCCTTGCCGTGGTGGGCGCTCTGGCGGCTGCCGGGTTCGAGGTCACCGCGCTGGTACGACGGCCCGAGCAGCGGCTGGCCGTGCGCGACGCCGGCGCTGACCGGGCTCAGGTCGTCGACGTCGAGGACGGCGCTGCGGTGGCCTCTGCCCTGGCCGGGCACGGCGGCATCTACCACGTGCCCCCCAACATGCACCCGGACGAAACCGGGATCGCCCGGCTGGTGATCGATGCGGCACGCACCGCTGGCGTGCGTCGCTTCGTGATGCACTCCGTGCTCGCGCCGTACCTCCCGGCGATGCCCCACCACCTGCGCAAGGCCGCGAGCGAGGAGGCGCTCCGGGGCAGTGACCTCGAGTGGACCATCCTGCAGCCGGCGTCGTACACCCAGAACACGTTGGCCTTCGTACCCGAGGTCCGCACGACGGGGGTCCTGCGCGTGCCCTACGCCACGACGTCACCCTTCACTCCCGTAGACGTGCGCGACGTCGCGGAGGTCGCGGCTCTCGTGTTCAGCAGCGATCACGCCTGTGCGAGCTACGAGCTCTGTGGCCCGGAACGGCTCACCAGCGACGACATGGCGGCCGTGCTGGCCCGCCTGCTCGGGATCGACGTACGCGCGGAGCCGGAGGGTGTCGAGGACTGGAAGGCCAGGACTCACCTGCCTGAGCAGACGCGGGACGACCTGGCCTCGATGTTCGCCTACTACGACCGGCACGGACTGGTGGGTTCGTCGTGGACGCTCGAGCACCTGCTCGGTCGGTCGGCCACCGGCTTCGAGTCGGCGATCGAGCGAGAGCTCTCCGCCTGAGTCTCAGCCGCGCCAGAGATGTCGGCCTGACCACGTAGACCAGCGGCTCGACCACGAACACGAGGGCGACGACAGCGGCCGCCAGCCGGCTGCGGTGCAGCCAGGTTGCCCGCTCAGAACACCGACGCGTCATCCGGGGGGATGTGCGCGGTCAGGAAGCCGTACAGATAGCCCCCGCCGCGATCAGCAACCACCGAGAGGCGGTTGGTCCGCGCCG
>JBFIWG010000078.1:0-11842 GCA_041606495.1 Nocardioidaceae bacterium | reverse complement strand
GACTGCCACCACGGAGGTCGTGAACGGGCTTCAGCGAACCGTCGTCACAGTCACTCTGGGGACGCCCAGCCAGTCGCCGTGGCTGAACTCGAGTCCGAACGTCGGCACGATGGTCTGGACGCCCAGCACCAAGGTCGTGGACCTGGCCGGGCGCCCCTGCGCCGCCACCCCGGTCACCGAGACCGGCACCGCGGACCGGGACTTCTGATGCAGCAGCGAACGTTGTCGAGCCGGGCCCTCAGGGTCGCCGCCGCGCTGACCGTCCTGCTCGGACTGAGCCTGGTAAACCAGCTGCCCACTGTCCCGACGGAGGCCGGCTACCTCGGTGTGCTGACCGGCGTCGGCGCTGTGCTGGCGCTGCTCAGTGGACTTCGCCTCTGGTTCGCCGGCTGCTGCGTCTCGCGCACCCTTGCCGCCAGCGTCTCGCTTGCCACCGTCGGAGCGCAGCTGCTGGAGCGGTACGTCGGACTGCCGGGCCGGGGGAGCCCTGACGGATCATCGGACCCGATGCTTGCCGTCGTACTCGCGTTGGCTGCCGCCGTGGTCACCCTGCTGGTGCTCGACACGAGGCTCAGGGCGGACGGTCGGTCGCAATCGTCCCCCTATGCTCTATTGCCATGAGTCACACCGTGCTGCTGGTCGAGGACGACGAGGGAATTGCGGTCCCCCTGCTCCGCACGCTGGACCGCGAGGGCTACACCGTCGTGCGCGAGAGCGAGGGGTCCGCGGCCGTCTCCCGCGCCCTCGAGGGCGGGGTCGATCTGATGATCCTCGACCTCGGGCTCCCAGACATCGACGGGCTCGAGGTCTGCCGCCAGGTCCGCAGCGGTGGGTACGACGGCGGCGTGCTGATCCTCACCGCACGGGACGGCGAGCTCGACCGTGTCGTGGGACTGGACGTGGGGGCCGACGACTACATGGCGAAGCCCTTCGGGCTGGCGGAGCTGCTGGCCCGGACCCGTGCCCTGCTCCGCCGCAGCGCCGCCGTGGCCCCAACGGAGCCTGCTCCCGAGAACGGCGACAGGGACGGCCTGCGGATCGACCCGGCGGCCCGGCGCGTGTGGTCCGGTCCGCAGGAGATCTCGCTGACCACGAAGGAGTTCGACGTCCTCGCGCTGCTCTCGGAGGACCGGGGTGCCGTGATCACTCGCGAGCGCCTCATGGACGAGGTGTGGGACGAGAACTGGTTCGGCTCGACCAAGACCCTGGATGTCACGGTGGGTCGGCTCCGGCAGAAGCTCGAGGAGTACGACGCTCCGGCGCGTGTGGTGACCGTCCGCGGCGTGGGGTTCCGTCTGGAGGACGGCCCGCCGGATGCGTGAGCGCCTGATCGCGGCGTTCGTAGGCCTCACGATCCTTTCGATCACGGTCTTCGGCGTCGTCCTGGCCTACCGGGTCGCGGACCAGATCCGCGCCCAGGAGACCCGGAAGGTCGAGCGGTCGGTCGCCCTGTTGGCCGTGATCGTGGAGGACCGCGAGCGAGCAGACCTCCCGATCACCCCGGGCTTCCTGGACGATCTGCTCAACGTCGGCGAGCACATCGAGTACATCGACGCTGAGGGCGTGCGCGTGGAGGCCCAGGCCGACGATCACGCCGACGGGACTCACGACCGTGACGACCTGGTGGCCCGCCAGCGGACGGCCGACGGCGGCACGGTCACGCTGTCGCGGACCGCCGAGGTCATCAACGGACGGGTGAGCGACGCGCTGACACCTGTCGTGGTGCTGGGCGTGGTCCTGGTCGGGTTCGCTGTGGCGGCAGGATGGCTCGCCGCGCGCTCCCTGTCACGCCCGTTCCGCGACCTCGCGGAAGCGGCTACTGAGGTCGGTAAGGGCCGGTTCGACGTGGAGATCCCGCACCACCCCGTTCCGGAGGCCGAGGCGATCGGGCAGGCGCTACGTCAGAGCGCCGCCGACCTGAGCCTCGCCGCCCGCCGGGAGCGGGAGTTCAACGCGCACGCCTCGCACGAGCTCCGCACGCCGATCACCGCCATGCGGCTCGAGCTCGAGGACCTGATCCTCTGGCCGGAAACCACTCCCGAGGTGGCCGAGCAGCTGACACGCTCCCTCGCCCAGCTGGGCCGGCTGTCCGAGACCGTGACGCGGCTGCTCGAGGGCACGCGCGACCACCGTCCGGACCGGGTCACGATCGACGTCGCTGCACTCGCCCGGGACACCGTGGACCGGTGGCGCTCACGGGCCCGACGCCGGACGTTCGTCGTCGACGGAGCGGCGCCCGTGGGGGTGCAGCTGCCGCACGGCCCCATCGGCCGGATCCTCGATGCCCTGCTCGAGAACGCTGTCGAGCACGGTTCCGGCACGATCTCGGTCACCGTGACCGACCAGCAGAAGTACGTCGAGGTACAGGTCGCCGACGAGGGGGCCCGTGAGTTCGGCGACGAGGTCCTTCGCAGGCGCGTCCACGACGGGTCGTCGAACGGTCGGGCAGTGGGAGTCGCCGGAGCCGCCGAGCTGGCGGAGTCCCTGGGCGGACACCTGCGGATCCAGGACGTTCCCGCCACCACGATCTCGCTGCTGCTGCCGGCTCCCAGCCGTGACAGGCTTGGTGCATGAGCGAGACCTCTGCCCCTGAGCCGGTCGAGCTGAACGTCCTTGGTGAGCCGCTCGAGCCCTGCGGCGCAGACCCGGTGACCGGGTTCTTCCGGGACGGCTGCTGCCGCACGGGCGCCGAGGACGTCGGAAGCCACACCGTGTGCGCGGTGGTCACTGCAGAGTTCCTGGAGCACCAGCGCTCGGTCGGCAACGACCTCACGACCCCTCGGCCGGAGTGGCGGTTTCCCGGTCTGCGGCCCGGTGACCGGTGGTGCGTGGTCGCGGTCCGGTGGCTGCAGGCCTACCAGGACGGCGCTGCCGCACCCGTCGTACTCGCCTCCACGCACGAGCGGGCGCTGGACGCCATCCCGCTCGACGTGCTTCGGGAGCACGCCGTCGACGTACCCGCGGATCCAGGCTCGATCACCTAGACAGACCTAGGTACAACGACTCTTTCAGGCGCCATTTGCGAGCGCGACGATGAGTGCATGACAACCGATCAATCAGCCAGGCCTTCGGTGCGCGACAACCGCACCGACGCTGTCGTGGGGGCTCTCGTCGACCGCGGCCTCGTGGCAGCCACCCGCCGGGACGAGGCCGTCGACGTCGTCGACCACGTCCTCGCCGGCCAGTCTTTCGCGGCCGCTCCCCTCAGGCGACGCTTCGCCGAGCTCGCGGGCTACATCGGCGGCGCCTTCGTGCTTTCTGCGGCTGGCCTCTTCTTCAACGCGCAGTGGGAGAACCTGGCACGTGGCGAGCAGGTCGGCCTGCTCGCCGGCATCACCTTCCTGCTGGCAGGCGCCGCCTTCTCGCTCGGTGTGACCGGAGCGGGCTTCCCCGCCATGCGGCTCGGTGCCGAGCCGGTACGCCGTCGCCTGATCGGTCTGCTCCTGACCGGGGCCGCGGCTTCTGCGGGTGGCGCGGTCGGGCTGCTGTTCGACGAGGCGGTCACGGGGTCTGATCCGACGGAGGTCCTGCTCGGCTTCGCCACCCTGCTCACGCTGTCTGTCGTGGGCTACCTGCTGGCGCCGACCGTGATCGGTCAGCTCGGCATCGGGCTCGGCGCGGTGATGACGGTCCTGCTGGGGCTCGACGAGGTAGGCGAGCTCACGGGCCCCAAGGTGGGGCTGGGCATTCTGGCCGTCGGTCTGGTCTGGCTGGTCCTGGCCGAGCGTGGTGCCTGGCGCGAGGTCGCCTCGGCACGGGTGATCGGCGCGGGGCTGGCCGTGCTCGGTGCGCAGATCCCGGTGATGGACTTCGGCGACGAGGCGTGGATCGGCTACCTGGCCTCGGCCCTGGTTGCGGCGGCTGCCTTCGGCGTCTACGTCGCCCGGCCCGCGTGGCCCTACCTGGCCGCCGGCGTCATCGCGATCACCCTGGTGGTCCCGGAGGCGCTGCTCGACTGGACCGACAACGCCCTCGGTCCCGCCGGCGTGCTGCTGGTCACCGGCGTGACCCTGATCCTCGCCTCGCTGCTCGGCTTCCGGCTGCGCCGCGAGGTGACCGAGGCGCCCGAGCAGGAGTAGGGGTGCGTAGCAGGGGCGGTCCGGGGGGACCGCCCCTGTTGCACGCCGTCCTACCCTGGCCCCATGACGCTTCCCTCACTCGGTCGCCTCGAGTCCCTGCCCGCCCGTGAGCACGACGATCTGCTCGCGCACCCAGTGGCGACCGCGCTCAAGCAGTGGCCTCACGCGGACCGCGTCGCGGTGGCCGAGATCGACCCCGACCTCGCGGATACGGCCGCGTTGACCGAGGCCTACAGCCTGCCGTTGAGCGCGAGTGCGAACTGCGTCGTGGTGTCAGGTCGCCGTGATGGCCAGGAGCGGGTCGCCGCGTGCGTCGTACGCGCCGACACCCGGGCCGACGTGAACAACCTCGTCAAGCGCACCCTCGACGTCCGCAAGGCGTCCTTCCTCTCCATGGATCGCGCGGTCGAGGAGACCGGGATGGAGTACGGCGGGATCACGCCGGTCGGGCTCCCGGAGTCGTGGCGGCTGTTCGTGGACGCGTCGGTGCTCGACATCGAGGTCGCGGTGATCGGCAGCGGCGTACGACGGTCCAAGCTGCTGCTCGATGGACGGCTGCTCGCCGACCTGCCCGGCGCACAGGTGTTGGAGAACCTGGGGATCTGAGGGGCGCGCGGTGGACGTGTGACCCCGGTCACGACACAATCGACCACGTCGAGGATGGGAGCCTTCCGTGGCCGAGACCGAGCAGCACGCCAGCACCGAGATGGTGGTCCTCGCGGAGCTGGCCGACGCGCTGATCGCCAGTCTGGACCACCACCCGTCAGGTCGGACGGCGCGGACAGTGCTCTCCGGGCCGGCGATGCGGGCGGTGGTGATCGCCCTGGGCGACGGCGTCGAGATGGGGGAGCACGACGCCCCGACGGCCGCCACGATGTACGTCATCAAGGGCGAGGTCACCCTCAAGACCGCCGACCGCGACTGGACGGTCTACCCCGGCCAGCTGATCCCGGTCCCGCCGCAGCGCCACTCCGTCGTCGCGCACACCGACTCCGCGTTCCTGCTCACCGTCGCCCTCCGCTGAGCAGCGTCATACGCTCTGCGCGCTATAGCCAACGGAACGTATGACGTCCGAGGCGAGGGCCCGGGCACGGTCGGACGGCACCAGCCCGATCCGGGTACGACGGTCCAGCAGATCGTCCACGTCGAGAGCGCCCTCGTGGCTGACGCCCCAGAGCAGCTCGGCCAACGTGAACGGGACTCCTTCGGCGATCGGCGTCATCGGATCGCCGACGGCAGCCGACGCCGCTGCCAGCACGGCCGGGGCCTCGGTGCCGTAGCGCCGCACCAGCCGGTGGGGCGCCTCGACACGAGCGAGCACGTCCCGGGGAGCCGCCCCGACCAGGGGGAGGCGGGCGGTGACCGACCTGCCGGCGGCGAAGCGACGCTGTCGAACCGCGGCGTCGACCGCGTCCTCGGCCATGCGCCGGTAGGTCGTGAGCTTGCCGCCGACGACCGTCACGACGCCGTCGGGGGAGGTGAGCACGGCGTGCCGCCGGGAGAGGTCGGCGGTCCGCCCACCAGCGTCCAGCAGCGGCCGCAGCCCGGCGAACGCGCCGACCACGTCCTCGCGGCGGACAGGGTGGTCGAACACGGCTCCGATCACGTCGAGCAGGAAGCCGATCTCCACCTCGCTCGGCTCAGGGACGTCCGGGACGGGGCCGTCCACCGGCTCGTCGGTGAGCCCGACATACACCAGCCCGTCCGGCTGGGGCAGCACCATCACGAACCGGTTGCTCTCGCCCGGAACTGGCGCGGTGACCGCGACGTTGAGCCCCGGTAGCGACTCGTCCCGCAGGACGAGGTGGGTGCCTCGCGAGGGTCGGAGGGTGACTCCGGGGACGAGGTCGCCGGCCCACACGCCGGCTGCGTTGACAACGGCGCGGGCCCTGATCGTCGACTTCTCGCCGGTGAGCTCGTCGCGGACGACGGCGCCGCCGCCGGACAGGTCGAGCACCCGGGTCCGGGTCAGGATCCGGGCGCCGTGCGCGGCGGCGGTCCGGGCGATCGCCACCACGAGGCGCACGTCGTCCTCGAGCTGCCCGTCCCACGACAGCAGGCCGCCGCGCAGGCCCTGGTCGCGGAGACCCGGGGCAAGAGCGGCCACCTCGGTCGAGGTCAGTCGGCGCGGCCTGGGCAGCACCCGGCGCGACGTGTGCGCGGAGATCCGCAGGGCGTCGCCGGCGCGGAAGCCCGCCCGAGCCAGGGTCGCCTGGGTGTGCGACACCATCGGCAGCAGCGGCAGGAGCATGGGAAGCGGCCGGGTCAGGTGCGGGGCCGTCGTACTCATCAGAATGCCGCGCTCCACCGCGCTCTCGTGCGCGACGCCGACCTGCCCCTTGGCCAGGTAGCGCAGGCCGCCGTGCACGAGCTTCGAGCTCCAGCGGGAGGTTCCGAAGGCGAGGTCGTGGGCGTCCACCGCGACCACGTCCAGCCCGCGGGAGGCGGCGTCCAGGGCGACTCCGGCTCCGGTGACGCCGAGCCCGACCACGAGCAGGTCGACGGTGCGGCCGTCGCCGGCCTGGGCCAGCTCGCGGGAGCGGCGTGCGGCGTTCAGGGCGCTGTCGCCGGTCATCGGGCGAGGTACCTCTCCACGAGGTGCTGGAGCTCCAGGTCGAGCGCCGCCGGGTCGGGCTGCTGCGGACCGGTCATGGTCTGGGCCGAGAGCGCGAACCCGTGGGCGGTGAGCAGGACGGCCCTGGCGATCAAGGAGGGCTCGCCGGAGCGGATCGACCCGTCGGCCTGACCTTCCGCGATCACCGCCTCGAGAAGGTCGAGCACCGAGTCCTGGGTCCGGCCGCGACGGTCGAGGAGGTAGGGCAGCAGCAGCTCCGGGTCGACCGCCACGATCTTCCGGAACAGGTCGTTCTCGCGCAGGCCTGCGACGGTGCGGGCGACACCGTGGGCGAGGCGGTCGAGCGGGGACCCGGTCTCGGTCAGCGCGGCCTCGGTGACGACACCGGTCCACTCCCGGGTCATCAGGTCCGCGAGCAGGGTCTGCATGTCCGGCCAGCGACGGTAGATGGTCATCCGGGACACGCCCGCACGGCGCGCGACATCGGTCAGCGTGGTTCGCTTCCAGCCGACGTCCAGGATGCACTGGCGCGCGGCGTCGAGGAGCGAGTCGTCGGGGCTGGTCTTGTGACGGATTGACGTCATGTGTCACAGTGTAACGCATGACGACGCAGATGCACTGGTCCCGCTGGGGCGACCCCGCGCAGGCCGGCCCCCTCCCCGACGCGGCCCGCGGCCTGGTCGAGATGGCCTTCGGTCTCGACGAGAAGCCGCCCACCGAGCTGGCCGAGGTTCGGCTCCCCGAGTCCGGGTTGCCGGCGACCCTGCTGGCCGAGCTGCAGCAGCTGCTCGGCGCGGCGCATGTGCTGGTCGACGACGAGGCACGTGTCCGGCACACGCGCGGCAAGTCCACCGCGGACCTGCTCCGGATGCGGGCCGGTGACGCCGACGACGCTCCCGACGCGGTGGCCCGGCCCGCAGACCACGACCAGGTGGCGGCCGTCGTCGAGTGGTGCAGCGAGCACGGGGTGGCCCTGGTCCCGTTCGGCGGGGGCACGTCCGTCGTCGGTGGTCTCGTCGCCCGACGCGAGGGGTACGCCGGTGTGGTCGCCCTGGACCTGCGCCGGCTGAACCGGCTCCTCGACGTGGACCTCGCGTCCGGCACCGTCGTACTCGAGGCCGGCCTGCTCGGACCCGAGGCCGAGGCGCTGCTCGCCGAGCACGGCCTGACCCTGGGCCACTTCCCGCAGTCCTTCGAGTACGCCTCCATCGGCGGGTTCGCCGCGACCCGGTCCAGTGGCCAGGCGTCGTCGGGCTACGGCCGGTTCGACGCCCTGGTGCTGGGCCTACGGGTGGCCACCCCGATCGGCACCCTCGACCTGGGCAGTGCGCCCGCGAACGCCGCCGGCCCCGACCTGCGCGAGCTGGTGCTCGGGTCCGAGGGCGCGTTCGGCGTGATCACCTCGGTGCGCGTGCGGGTCCGACCCCGCCCGGCCGCGAAGGCCTACGAGGCCTGGCGGTTCCCGTCCTTCGTCGCGGGGGCGGCAGCCCTCCGGGACCTGGCCCGCAGCGGCAACCCGCCGACCGTGCTCCGCCTCTCCGACGAGTCGGAGACCGCGCTCAACCTGGCCCGGCCCAGCGAGGTCGGCGGCGAGTCCGCCGGCGGCTGCCTGATGATCACCGGCTTCGAGGGCGACGGCCGGGAGGTCAACGCTCACAAGGTCGCGACCGAGGACCGGCTGCGCGCGCTCGGCGGCGAGAGCCTCGGGGAGCAGGCGGGAGAGGCGTGGGCGGCCGGACGGTTCCACGGGCCGTACCTGCGCGACTCCCTGCTCGACGTCGGTGTGCTGGTGGAGACGCTGGAGACCGCCACGTTCTGGTCGAACCTGCAGGCCCTGTACGACGGGGTGCGGGGCGCGCTGGAGAAGTCGCTCACCGAGCAAGGCACGCCGCCGCTGGTGCTCTGCCACATCTCCCACGTCTACGAGACCGGCGCGTCGTTGTACTTCACAGTCGCCGCCAAGCAGACCGACCAGCCGATCGAGCAGTGGACCGCGGCCAAGGCGGCGGCCTCGGACGCGATGATCGCCGCAGGCGCCACCATCACCCACCATCACGGCGTCGGTCGAGACCACAAGCCCTGGTTGGCCGAGGAGATCGGACCGGTCGGCGTGGAGATGCTGCGGGCGGTCAAGAGCCGGATCGACCCGGCCGGCGTCCTGAACCCCGGGGTGCTCATTCCGTGACCACGGACGGGCGTGCGTTCCACCTGCTGGTGAACCCCGCCTCCGGGGGTGGGGCGGCGCCCGCGGCCGTCGTACCCGTGGCGCGCCTGCTGCGCGACGCGGGGGCTCGGGTCGCGGTGACCTACAGCCCCGGGCCGGAGGCCTGCCGCCTGCTGGTCGCCGAGGCCGTCTCGCGGGGAGAGGTCGTGGTGGCGGTCGGCGGCGACGGCATGGTCGCATCGCTGGCCGGTGCCGTGGTCGACGCGGGCGGGACCCTGGGGCTGGTGCCGAGTGGGCGCGGCAACGACTTCGCCCGACAGCTCGGCATCGCGCCCGACCCGTTCTCGGTGGCGAGGACCCTCCTGACTGCTGTGCCGCGGGCGGTGGACGTGCTCGACGCCGGCGGCAGAGTCGTGGTCGGCAGCGTCTACGCAGGCGTGGACTCGCTCGCGTCCGAGCACGTCGACCGGGCGCACCGGCTACCGCGGTCGGTGCAGTATCCCTACGCCGCGGTGCGCTCGATCCTCGCTCACCGCCCGGCGACGTACGACATCGTGGTGGACGGGGTCCTGCATCGTCACGACGCGTTCACGGTGGTGGTCGCCAACTCCGGGTACTACGGGTCCGGGATGCACATCGCCCCGCGGGCCCGGCTCGACGACGGCGAGGCCGAGGTGGTGGTGATCGGTGCGACGTCGAAGCTGAGCCTGGTCCGGTCGCTGCCGCGGTTGTACGACGGGACGCACGTCGAGCTTGACCAGGTGAGCACCCTGCGCGGCCGGCAGGTAACCGTCACTGCCTCGAGCCCGTTGTGCGCCTACGGCGACGGGGAGCGTCTCTCCGCGCTGCCGGTGACCGCTCGCGTCCGACCCGCCGCGCTCACGGTGCTGGCGTGAAGCGGCGCCACACGGCGTACGTCGTCACGCTGACCGTCGCTGCCAGCACGGCTCCCCAGGCGAGGTCGATCGGGACCAGCGCCAGCGGGAAGCCCTCGATCACGGCGAGACTGGTCAGGTCCCAGGTCGCGTAGGTGACCAGCCCGAAGAAGGCGCCGTTGAGCGCGGCGGTCCGCCACGAGTCCGCTGCGACGGCCGGACCGACCACGAAGTGGATCAGGCCCGCGACGAAGAGCGCGTAGAACACCCCGGCCGCGGCGGCGTTGGGCTCTTCGGCCAGCAGGTCCCCGAGCAGCCGGTCGTAGAGGCCGGGAGCCACCACGGTCAGCCAGACCAGGTCGATCAGCAGGAAGGCCACCACGGCGATGAGGTACTGCGCGATCCAGGCGCGGACTGTCATGACTCGACCCTAGTCTGGGGCCGGTGAAGCGACTTGAGGGTGAGAAGTTCAGCGGCGAGGACTGGTATGCCTGCGAGCTGGACGCGGTGACCTACGTCGATGCGCACTTCGTCGACGTGGACCTGACCGAGGTCCGCAGCCGCGGCACAGTCTTCGAACGCTGCCGGTTCGACAACTGCCGATTCAACGCCTCCGAGCACGAAGCCTCCGCCTTCGTCGGGTGCGAGTTCAACCGCACCTCGTTCTTCGGGGCGCGCTTCACGGGCTGCAAGCTCGCCGGCTCGGTCTTCGTCGAGTGCAGGCTAAAGCCGGTTGCCGTGGTCGGTGGGCAGTGGAGCGGCGTGATGCTTCGCGGCGCCGATCTGGCCGGCGCGGACCTCAGCGGGCTTCGGCTAGCCGAGGCGGACTTGGCCGAGGCGAACCTCCGCACTGCCCGGCTCGCCGGGTGCGACCTGTCCCGGGCGTCGCTGCGCAACGCCGACCTGAGGGAGGCCGATCTTCGGGGAGCGAACCTCACCGGCGCCGACCTGTCCGGCATCCGCCTCTCTGGGACACACCTCGACCTCGCGGGCGCCCTCGCCTGGGCGGAGGCCAACGGCGCGATCCTCGACGGTGGCTGAGGCCTGCTAGAGCATCCGGATCACGTCGACGCCGAGCCGGTCCACTGGGCGCGACGTGTTGGTGAGCACGAGAGCGCCGGCGCCAGTCGCCGGCACGAAGCCCAGCCAGCTGAAGAAACCGCCGGTGCCACCGTTGTGAAAGAGCATGTGCTGGCCGGTGCGACCCAGTGGAAGCCTGTGCCAGCCCAGGCACATCGACAGCGGCCCGCGGGCGCCGACCCGGACCACCTGCGTCATCGCAACCGCCTCTCCGAGGCGATCCGGCGGCGGGGAGAGCATCGCCTGCAGGAAGCGGGTCAGATCGGCGGGAGTGGACCAGAGTGCGCCCATCCCCGGCAACGCCGGCAGTTGCCAGTCCGGCACAGGGCGGCCGCGCCGCGAGTGTCCCTGGGCCCGCCGGTCCGCCCGCTCGGACACCGGGTCCACCGTGGTGTCGACCAGCCCCAGCGGTCGGCAGATCCGCCCCTCGACCAGCTCCCGGTAGGGCAGTCCGGTCGCGCGCTCCAGGGCCACGCCGAGCAACCCCGCCCCGAAGTTGGAGTAGCGGATCCTGCGGCCCGGCGGACGTCGTAGCCGGGTCCTCTCCAGTGCACGCAGCGCCTGGTCAGTCGTCAGCTCTGCGTAGGGGTCTTCCCGGTGCTTGATCGCCTGGCGAGCCAGGCCGGGTGGCAGACGGGGCAGCCCGGACGTGTGTGTTGCCAGGTCGAGCAGGGTGAACGGACGCCGCCGGGCCGGCACCTCGACATCCGGGAACAGCTCCTGCGCCGGTTGGTCCAGCGCCACCTCTCCGGCAATCACAGCGTCCGCGAGGAGCAGGGCGGTGAACGTCTTGGTGATCGAGCCGATCTGGAAGAGCGTGTCTGCAGCGGGAGGCCTCTGCTCGTCGGCTCGTCCCCGGCAGAGCGTTGTCACCTCACCGTGTCTCGCCGCGACGACGGCCAGTCCGACGTACCGCTTGGCTGCGCGGTCGACGGCACGCTCCAGGTCGCTGCGGAACGAGTCCACCGAGCCCCTCTCGCCGACGCCGGATCTGCCCGATTCCGACGGTAGTGCACGGCCCTCCATGGGCATGGACCCTTCGCCCCGGCGGTAGGGACCTGTGGCCCTG
>JBFIWG010000077.1:0-11860 GCA_041606495.1 Nocardioidaceae bacterium | reverse complement strand
CGGCCGCTCGGTCGAGGGGTCCCACTGCCTGCTCGCGCTCGGCTCGATCCCGAACACCGCCGACATGGGTCTCGAGGAGGCCGGTGTCACCCTCGACGACGGCGGCTTCATCACCGTCGACCGGGTCTCGCGTACGTCGGCCCGCGGGGTGTACGCCGCGGGTGACTGCACCGGGATCTTCATGCTGGCCTCGGTCGCGGCGATGCAGGGCCGAATCGCGATGTGGCACTTCCTCGGTGACGCGGTTGCGCCCCTGGACCTGAAGACGGTCTCCTCGAACGTGTTCACCGCCCCCGAGATCGCCACGGTCGGCTGGTCCCAGGCCGCGGTGGAGGCCGGGGAGATCCAGGCCGAGGTCGTCACGCTGGGCCTGTCAGGCAATGCCCGCGCCAAGATGCAAGGCGTCCGGGACGGCTTCGTCAAGCTGTTCTGCCGGCCCGGCACCGGCATCGTCGTCGGCGGGGTCGTCGTGGGCCCGCGCGCCAGCGAGCTGATCCACCCGGTCGCGATCGCGGTCGCGGAGAACCTCACCGCCGACCAGCTTGCGCACGCGTTCACGGTCTACCCGTCGATGAGCGGCTCGATCGCCGAGGCGGCCCGCCGGCTGCACCGGTACGACGCGTAGCAGCCGCAGCGAGTCCCGGCTCAGAAGCCCCCGTCGAAGCCGCCGAAGTCGAACCCGCCGCCGGAGTCGCCGAACCCGCCTCCGAAGTCGCCGCCGGCGTCACCGCCCATGTCGCCCCCGAACTGCGGGTCGCTCGCGTCCGCGGCGCCGAAGTCGGTGTCCGCGCCCTCGACCGGCCCACCGGTCCAGGTGGGGGAGAGCAGGGTCAGCACCATGAACGTCGGCAGCAGGTTGGATGCGGCGTAGGCGCCGTAGTAGCCCGAGGCCCAGGGAGAGTACGCCGGGCCTGCCTGCCAGTAGGGAACGCGCTGGTAGCCGTCACGCACCATCCGGATGTCCGGCTCGGCGCCCTGGCGGACCCGGTCCTCGTCAGCCGCGCACACCGGCACCGAGCGGGGCACGCCTGCCGGGGGCGCCCAGTCGATGTCGGTGGTGCTGGGACCGTGCGCGGGGTTGAAGAAGCACGGCGGCCGGCGTACCGGGAGAGGGTCGCCGTTCTTGCGGGCAAGCACGCACGCGGCGGCGTAGCGGCCGTCCTCGAGCGCCTCGGTCACCTGCTTGATGTCATCGGGCTTCGCGGCCTGCTGCAGGCACTCCTTGGCCTGTTCGTAAGAGTCCAGCGCCCGCTGGTAGTCCTGGCGCATCGGCTCGTCGAGCGGGGTGATGAGCATGTCGGTGTCGAGCCGTTGCAGCTCCTCACCGAACCGCGTCACGTCCTCGTCGGCGACCTTGGTGACGGCGGCCAGGTCGGCTGCGTTTCGTTGCTCCAGCTGCTTGCGCTGGCTGTTCTTGGACGCCGTGGAAGCCAGGAAGATCGCGCCGACTATCACCGCGACGATGAGCAGGAACTCCATGCCGCCAGCGTAGTCGGCAGGGTGAAGCGCGAGGGTGTTTCCCGTGGCCCCGATATCGATTGAATTACTTTGATGTAATTACACCAGAGTGCTTTTTCAATACATTTGTTTTCTGGACAGGCCTCCTATTTCCGTGTGCATAATCTGCTGTCACTCAAGCACCACCATTCACATAAGTCACGGATTTCCAGAAACCAAGGGGCCATCGGATGAGAGCGCGCAAGCTGGGGGTGTTCGCGGCACTCGTCTCGATCACGAGCACTGCCGGAGTGGCGACCTTCGTGGCCTCGCCGGCGAGCGCCGTCTCGACTGACCAGTCCTACTGGGTGCCGGTCGACAAGGAGATCGTGATTCGCGGCCACGGCTACGGCCACGGCCACGGCATGTCGCAGCACGGCGCGCAGGGCGCGGCCCTGGACGGCAAGTCCTACAAGGAGATCGTCGACTTCTACTACCCCGGCACGTCGTGGTCCAAGGTGCGGGGCAAGGTCCGGGTGCTGATCACCGCTGACACGACCGACGACGTCGTCGTCAGCCCTGCGAAGGGGCTGACCGTTCGCGACCGTGGGAACGGCGAGACCTACGAGCTGCCGGTCCAGGCCGACGTCACGCGCTGGCGGCTGAACGTCCGCAACGGCAACACCGTGGTCGAGAAGTACACCGACCAGTGGCGACGTCACCGGGTCGGAAAGAGCCGCTTTCTCGCCGGTGACGGCGAATTCTCGGCCTCCGAGAACCTGACTCTCTGGTCGCCGTCAGGACCGCGGAAGTACCGCGGCATTCTTCGTGCGGCCTCGCCGTCGTCGGGGTCGAATTCCCGGGACACCATCAACGTGGTCTCGATGGACCAGTACGTCATGGGCGTGGTGCCCTACGAGATGCCCGCGTCGTGGCACCCGGAGGCGGTCAAGTCGCAAGCCATCGCCGCGCGGACGTACGCCACCTGGTCCCGCAACGCCAACAAGAAGCGCTATTGGCAGATCTGTGACACCACCTCCTGCCAGGTGTACGGCGGGGCCAGCGGCGAGGACTCGCGCTCGAACAAGGCGGTAGCCGCGACGAAACGTGAGATCCTCACCTACAACGGCGGCGCCGCGTTCACTCAGTTCTCCGCCAGCAGCGGCGGCTGGACCTCCGCCGGAAGCGTGCCCTACCTGCCGGCCAAGCCGGACCCGTACGACGACTGGCCGGGCAACACCGTGCACGACTGGACGCTGAACCTGAACGCCGCGACCGTGGAGCGGCAGTACCCTGCGCTCGGCACGCTGCGGCGGATCTGGGTCACCAACCGGGACGGCAACGGTGAGTGGCAGGGCCGCGTCAACACCGTCGTGCTCGACGGCACCAAGGGCAACGTCACGCTTTCCGGTGACAGCTTCCGGTGGGCGTTCGGACTCAGGTCCACCTGGTTCTCCGTCGACCCGACCCCGATCATGGCCCGCTGGCAGCGCATCGGCGGCACCAGGTCGCCGGTCGGCACCGTGAGAAGCGGGGAGTACGCCGTCGAGGACGGCTCCGCGCAACGGTTCGACCACGGCCGGATCTTCTACTCCAAGGCCACCGGAGCCCGCGAGCTCTACGGCCGGATCCTGCGCCGCTACCAGAAGGCCGGCGGTCCCTCGTCGTCCCTGGGCCTGCCTGTCTCGCCGGTCAAGGCTCGCCGCGCAGGCGAGCGGACCAAGTTCGAGGGTGGCGCGATCTACTCGCTCAACCGGATCGGCACGGTGCTCGTGGGAGGGCGCATCGCCGACCGCTACATCAAGGCGAAGGAGCTCCGCTCCGGCCTCGGCTGGCCCACCCGCACCAACTACGCGGTGAAGGGTGGCCAGCGCGTGGACTTCGAGAACGGCTACATCCGCTGGTTCCGGAAGTCCGACACGACCCGGGTGCGGATCACCGGCTGAGGGTCAGGCCTTCAGGACCAGCACCAGGTCGCCGCCCTCGACCTGACGGATCCCGTCGAGGGCGAGCCGCTCCACCGTGCCGGTCACCGGGGCCGTGATCGAGGCCTCCATCTTCATCGCCTCGATCGTGGCCACGGTGTCTCCGGCCTCTACCTGCGACCCTTCCTCAACGACGATCGTCACGACGCCGTCGAAGGGTGCTGCGACGTGGCCGGGCTTGCCGGTGTCGGCCTTCTCCTGGGCGGGTACGTCGGAGGCGACGGACCGGTCCCGGACGTTCACCGGCCGCAGCTGCCCGTTGATGGTGCACATCACCGTGCGGATGCCGCGCTCGTCGGCACCGCTGATCGACTGAACGCCGAGCAGCAGCCGCTTTCCCTCCTCGAGGTCGACCTGGTACTCGACCCCGGGCTCCATGCCGTACAGGTAGTTGGTGGTCGGCAGCAGCCCGAGGTTGCTGTACTTCTCGCGGGACTCGTTGAACTCACGCGTGGGGCCCGGGAAGAGCAGCGAGTTCAGGGTGTGCCGCCGGTCCTGGTCGAGGCCCTTCTTCTCGTCCTCGGTCAGCTCGGTGACGGCCTGCTTGGTCTTCCGGCCGGCCAGCGCCTTGGTCCGGAACGGCTCGGGCCACCCGCCGGGCGGGTCACCCAGATCGCCGGAGAGGAAGCCGATCACCGAGTCGGGGACGTCGAACTTGCCGGGCTCCTCGGCGAACTCCTTGGGGTCTGCGCCCACCGCCACGAGGTGGAGGGCGAGGTCACCCACCACCTTGCTGGACGGGGTCACCTTCACGATGTTGCCGAGGATGTCGTTCGCGGCCGCGTACATGTCCTCGATCTGCTCGAACTTCTCACCGAGGCCGAGCGCGATCGCCTGCTGGCGCAGGTTCGACAGCTGACCGCCGGGAATCTCGTGGGTGTAGACCCGCCCGGTCGGCGAGGGCAGGCCGGCCTCGAACGGCGCGTAGACGCGGCGTGTGGCCTCCCAGTAGGGCTCGAGCGCGCACACAGCATCGAGGTCCAGCCCGGTCTCGCGCTCGGAGTGGTCGGTGGTGGCCACCAGCGCGGAGAGCGCCGGCTGGCTCGTCGTACCGGCCATGGCTGCGCAGGCCCCGTCCACCGCGTCCACGCCGGCGTCGATCGCGGCGAGCAGCGTGGCCAGCTGACCGCCGGGGGTGTCGTGGGTGTGCAGGTGCACGGGCAGGTCGAACCGGTCGCGCAGCGCGGTGACCAGGGTGCGGGCGGCGGGTGCGCGGAGCAGTCCGGCCATGTCCTTGATCGCCAGCACGTGCGCACCGGCGTCGACGATCCGCTCGGCAAGGTCCAGGTAGTAGTCGAGGGTGTAGAGCTTCTCGTCGGGGTTCGACAGGTCACCCGTGTAGCAGAGAGCGACCTCCGCGACCGTCGTACCGGTGGCCCGGACCGACTCGATCGCCGGGCGCATCTGCTCCACGTCGTTCAACGCGTCGAAGATCCGGAACACGTCGATGCCGGTCGCAGCGGCCTCCTCCACGAAGGCGGCGGTGACCTCGGTCGGGTACGGCGTGTAGCCGACCGTGTTGCGACCGCGCAGCAGCATCTGGAGGCAGATGTTGGGAACCGCCTGCCGAAGCTGGGCGAGGCGCTCCCACGGGTCCTCGGACAGGAAGCGCAGGGCCACGTCGTACGTCGCTCCGCCCCACGCCTCGAGGCTCCACAGGTTCGGCGTCATCCGCGAGACATGCCCGGCGACCGCGAGCAGGTCCCGGGTGCGGACCCGGGTGGCGAGGAGGGACTGGTGGGCGTCACGGAACGTGGTGTCGGTGACCGCCACGGCCTTCTGCGCGCGCAGCCTCCGGGCGAACTCCTCCGGCCCCACCGAGAGCAGCAGCTGTCGGGTGCCGTCGGGTGCCGGCACGCTCAGGTCGAGGTCCGGCAGCTTGCTCACCGGGTCGACGGTCACCGGGGCGCTGCCGTGCGGCTTGTTCACGGTGACGTCAGCGAGGTAGGTGAGCAGCTTCGTGCCACGGTCCGCCGAGGACCGGGCGGTGAGCAGGTGGGGGTGGTCCTCGATGAAGCCGGTGGTCAACCGGCCGGCCTGGAAGTCCGGGTCGTCGAGGACGGCCTGCAGGAACGGGATGTTCGTGGAGACGCCGCGGATCCGGAACTCGGCGATCGCGCGCTGGGCACGCTCCACCGCTGCGGCGAAGCTGCGGCCGCGGCAGGTGAGCTTGGTCAGCATGGAGTCGAAGTGCGCACTGACCTCGGCGCCGGTGTAGGTGGTGCCACCGTCCAGGCGGACGCCGGCGCCGCCGGGGGAGCGGTAGGTGGTGATACGGCCGGTGTCGGGGCGGAAGCCGTTGGCCGGGTCCTCGGTGGTGATCCGGCACTGCAGCGCGGCCCCGTGCAGCTTGATCCGGTCCTGGCTCAGCCCGAGGTCGGCGAGGGTCTCCCCGGAGGCGATGCGCATCTGCGCCTGGACCAGATCGACGTCGGTGACCTCTTCGGTCACGGTGTGCTCGACCTGGATCCGTGGGTTCATCTCGATGAACACGTAGTTGCCGTTGGGGTCGAGCAGGAACTCCACGGTGCCGGCGTTGCGGTAGCCGATCTCCTTGGCGAAGCGGACCGCGTCGTCGCACATCCGGGCCCTCAGCTCGGGGTCGAGGTTCGGGGCCGGGGCGATCTCGACGACCTTCTGGTGCCGGCGCTGCACAGAGCAGTCGCGCTCGAAGAGGTGGATGACGTTGCCGTCGCCGTCCGCCAGGATCTGGACCTCGATGTGCCGTGGGTCGACGACCGCCTGCTCGATGAAGACGGTGGGGTCGCCGAAGGCGCCCTCGGCCTCGCGCATGCAGGTCTCGATCGCCTCGCGCAGCGCCTTCGGGTCGTCGACCCGGCGCATGCCGCGGCCACCGCCGCCGGCGACGGCCTTCACGAACAGTGGGAACGGGAGGTCCTGGGCCGCGGTCAGCAGCTGGTCCACGTCGGTGCCGGGTTCGACCGAACGCAGGGTGGGGACGCCGGCGGACTTCGCCGCCGCGATGGCTCGGGCCTTGTTGCCGGTCAGCGTGAGCACGTCGGCGCCGGGACCGATGAACGTGATCCCTGCGTTGGCGCACGCCTCGGCGAGGTGGGGGTTCTCCGAGAGGAACCCGTAGCCGGGGTAGATCGCGTCTGCGCCGGCGCTGACCGCGGTCGCGACGATGGCCTCGGGGTCCAGATAGGCGCGCACGGGGTGGCCGCGCTCGCCGATCTCGTAGGCCTCGTCCGCCTTCAGTCGGTGCTCGGACCCACGGTCCTCATGAGGGAACACCGCGACCGTCTGCGCACCCAGCTCGTAGGCTGCGCGGAAGGCGCGGATGGCGATCTCGCCACGGTTTGCGACCAGAACCTTGGAGAACATGGGTAGAGGCTAGTGGTCGCGCGCGTCACACGCCTCGTGGGTCTCGGGTCGTGGTCGCCCGGTCCGGGTCAGTCCTTGATCTCGCAGATGACGGCGCCGTTGGACACCGTCGCACCGACCTCGGCGCTGAGGCTTGTCACCGTGCCCGACTTGTGAGCGTTGAGTGGCTGCTCCATCTTCATCGCCTCGATGACCACGATAGTGTCACCCTCAGCGACGCTCTGGCCCTCCTCGACGACGACCTTGACGATCGTGCCCTGCATCGGCGAGGTGACCGCGTCACCGGACACGGTCGCGCCGGACTTCTTGGCCTTGGCGCGCTTCGGCTTCTTCCCGCCCGCGGCCGGGGCTGCGGCACCCGCGGCGAACCCGGAGGGCAGCACCACCTCGAGTCGCTTCCCGCCGACCTCGACGGTGACGCGCTGGCGCTCCTCGGGCTCCTCTGCCTCCGGGGTGTCGCCGGAGTAGGGCTCGATCTGGTTGTCGAAGTCGGTCTCGATCCAGGTCGTGTAGACGTCGAACGAGCCCTGGCCGGTCGGGTTCGAGGCGCCGACGTACGCCGGGTCCGTGAGGACCGCTCGGTGGAACGGGATGACCGTGGGCATGCCCTCGACCACGAACTCGTCCAGCGCGCGCCGGGACCGCTCGATGGCCTGGGTGCGGTCGCGACCGGTGACGATCAGCTTCGCCACGAGCGAGTCGAACGAGCCGGGCACGGTCTCGCCCTGGTCGTAGCCGCCGTCCAGACGGACGCCCGGGCCGGCCGGTGCGTGCCAGCGGGTCAGCGTGCCGGGCGCGGGCATGAAGTTGCGGCCGCCGTCCTCGGCATTGATGCGGAACTCGATCGAGTGGCCGCGGATCTCGGGGTCGTCGTAGCCGAGCTCCTCGCCGGCCGCGATGCGGAACATTTCGCGGACCAGGTCGATGCCGGTGACCTCCTCGGACACGCAGTGCTCGACCTGGAGCCGGGTGTTGACCTCGAGGAACGAGATGGTGCCGTCGGCGGCGACGAGGAACTCGCAGGTCCCGGCGCCGTGGTAGCCGGCCTCGCGCAGGATCGCCTTCGACGAGGTGTAGAGCCGCTCGACCTGGTCGTCGGTCAGGAACGGCGCAGGCGCCTCCTCGACGAGCTTCTGGTGGCGGCGTTGCAGTGAGCAGTCCCGGGTGGAGACCACCACGACGTTGCCGTGCTGGTCGGCCAAGCACTGGGTCTCCACATGGCGTGGCTTGTCGAGGAACTTCTCCACCAGGCACTCGCCGCGGCCGAAGGCCGTGACCGCCTCGCGGACCGCGGACTCGTAGGCGTCCGGGATCTCCTCGAGCGTGCGAGCAACCTTGAGGCCGCGGCCGCCGCCGCCGAACACGGCCTTGATCGCCACCGGGAGGCCGTGCTCCTTGGCGAAGGAGACGATCTCGTCGGCATCTTTGACGGGGTCCTTGGTGCCCGGGGCGAGCGGGGCGTCGGCCGCCTGCGCGATGTGCTTGGCCCTGGCCTTGTCGCCCAGCGCGTCGATCGCGGCCGGCGGGGGCCCGATCCAGACCAGCCCGGCGTCGATGACGGCCTGTGCGAACAGGGAGTTCTCGGCCAGGAAGCCGTACCCGGGGTGCACCGAGTCGGCGCCGCTCTTGCGGGCCACCTCGATGATCTTCTCGATAGACAGGTAGGACTCGGCAGGCGTCGCGCCGCCGAGGCTGTGCGCCTCGTCGGCCAGGCGCACGAACAGCGCGTCGCGGTCCGGATCGGCGTACACCGCCACGCTCCCGATGCCTGCGTCCTTGCAGGCGCGGATCACGCGCACCGCGATCTCGCCGCGGTTCGCGATGAGGACCTTCTGCAGTGGCTTGGTCTCGGGGTTTGCCGGCACGCGTGCTCCTGGGTCTGCTTGATCCGTCAGGTTCTAGCGGAGTCTAGAGCCTTAGTCTGCTGGCATGTCTCGACCCCTGGTCCGCTACCGCTCCGCTGACGAGGACAGTGCCCGGTGGGCGGGGTTTCGCTTCCGCGACGGCGACATCGTGATCAGCACCCGCTCCAAGAGCGGTACGACGTGGATGCAGATGATCTGCGCGCTGCTGGTGTTCCAGACCCCGGACCTGCCGGCGCCCCTGGCGACGCTGTCTCCGTGGCTGGACCACGCCGTCGAGCCCATCGATGCCGTCCTGTCGCGGCTCGAGTCGCAGAACCACCGGCGGTTCGTGAAGACCCACACCCCGCTCGACGGCGTACCGATCGACGACCGGGCCACCTACGTGGTGGTGGCTCGACATCCCCTGGACCTGGCGGTGTCGCTGTACCACCACAGCGACAACATCGACCGCTCCAGGCTCCGCGAGCTGACCGGCGCCCCGGAGCTGCGGGACAGCCCTCCGCCCCGCCCGCCGCTGGAGCAGTGGCTCGTGCAGTGGGTGGAGAGGGAGACCACCCCGCAGGAGCAGATGGACTCCCTGCCAGGGGTCCTGCACCACCTGAGCGACGCCTGGGCCCGGCGCCAGGCGGCAAACGTCGTACTGGTGCACTACGCCGACCTTCAGGGCGACCTCGAGGGTGAGATGCGTAGCCTCGGCGGCCGGCTCGGGATCGAGGTGCCCGAGAAGCGGTGGCCGGTCCTGGTCAGAGCGGCTTCGTTCGCGAGCATGAAGGAGCGCGCCTCTGCGCTCGCTCCCGACCAGCTCGGCGTCCTCAAGGATCCCGCGGCGTTCTTCAGGGCAGGGCTGAGCGGATCCGGTCGAGCCCTGCTGCCTCCGGAGGCTGAGACGAGGTATTTCGGGCGGATGGCGTCGGTGCCGCCCGAGCTGTTGGCCTGGCTTCACCGCGAGTGACTACCGTGGAGGCATGGCGTCATCGGTCTCATCTCTGACCCGGAACCGCGTGCCCGCGCTGCTGGTCTACCTGCTGGCGGTCGTGGTCGTGTCCGGGCTCGGTGGGCTGGCCACGTCGGGCGCGGTGTCGTCCGGCGGGTGGTACGCCGAGGCCGACAAGCCGTTCTTCACCCCGCCCAGCTTCGTGTTCGGGCCGGTGTGGACGGTGCTCTACGCGGCGATCGCGGTTGCCGCGTGGCGGCTGTCCCGGCACCGGGAGGCCCAGCCGGAGGCCACGCACCGTGCCCTGCTCCTTTGGTGGATCCAGCTTGGTCTCAACCTGCTCTGGAGCCCGGTCTTCTTCGCGGCGCAGCTGCTGTGGGCGGGCCTGGTCGTGATCGTGGCGCTGGACCTGGTGCTCGCGGTCCTGGTGGCAAAGGCCTGGCGACTCGACCGCGCCGCCGGTCTGCTGCTCGCGCCGTACCTTGCCTGGGTGCTGTTCGCGACGGCGTTGACGGCCGGTTTCGCCCTCCTCAACTGACCCGGTCGCCGCCGAGCTTGCTCAGGTCCTCGCGGCAGCGTCGCTCCACCTCTTCGAGCTCGGCCAGCGTCTCCTCGATGTCGTGCCTGCGCTGCTCCAGCTCGCGGCGGCGGACCTCGATCTGCTCGAGCAGGTACTCCAGCTGTCCGGTCTCGCCGGGCTGCTCGTCGTACATGTTGACGATGCGCGAGATCTCCTCGAGGGAGAAGCCCAGCCGCTTGCCGCGAAGGATCAGCGCGAGCCGGATGCGGTCGCGGTTGCGGAACACGCGCGTTGTGCCGCGACGACCGGGGGAGAGGAGCCCGACCTCCTCGTAGTGCCGGATCGTGCGCAGGGTGAGGTCGAACTCCTCGGCGAGGTCGGTGATGGTCCAGGTCTGACCGTCGGTCTGGCTCACGAGGGCTCCTTGCGCGTGGGCGGGGTCACGTTCTAGAGTGCCTTACGTTTACGTAAGCGTAAAGCACTTTGGACCGGAAGGTGAGCATGTCCTCCTACGAGCTGTCCCGCGAGCACGAAGAGTTCCGTCGCAGCGTCCGCGACTTCGCCGAGGCGGAGATCGCCCCGCACGCTGCCAAGTGGGACAAGGACCACCACTTCCCTGTCGACGTGGTGCAGAAGATGGGCAGCCTCGGGCTGTTCGGACTCACCGCGCCCGAGGAGTTCGGGGGCGCGGGCGAGGACGGTGACTTCACCAGCCTGTGCGTCGCGATCGAGGAGATCGGGCGGGTCGACCAGTCGATGGGCATCACGCTCGAGGCCGCGGTCGGCCTGGGCATCAACCCGATCCTGACCTTCGGCACCGACGAGCAGAAGCAGACCTGGCTGCCCGACCTCGTCGCCGGTCGGACACTCGCCGGCTTCGGGCTCACCGAGCCGGGCGCCGGTTCTGATGCCGGAGCCACCAAGACCAAGGCCGAGCTCGTCGACGGCGAGTGGGTCGTCAACGGGTCGAAGCAGTTCATCACCAACTCCGGCTCCGACATCACCTCGCTGGTGACGGTGACCGCCCGCACCGGCACCCGCGACGACGGCCGGGCCGAGGTCAGCACGATCATCGTCCCGTCGGACACCGAGGGCTTCATCGCCGAACCTGCCTACGACAAGCTCGGCTGGCACGCCTCGGACACCCACCCGCTCACCTTCGACAATGCCCGTGTCCCGGAGTCCAACCTCCTCGGCGAGCGTGGCCGCGGGTTCGCGCAGTTCCTCGCCACCCTTGACGACGGACGGGTCGCGATCGCCGCTCTCGCCGTCGGCTGCATCCAGGCCTGCCTCGACATGTCGGTCCAGTACGCCGGCGAACGCACCACCTTCGGTGTGCCGATCGGCAGCAAGCAGGGTGTCGCGTTCCAGGTCGCCGACCTCGAGGTGATGCTGGAGGCCTCCCGTGCGCTGACCTACCGGGCCGCCGCGATGAAGGACGCCGGCCGGCCGATGAAGGAGTTCAAGCACGCGGCCGCGATCGCCAAGCTCTACGCCACCGAGTCGGCGGTGACGGCCACCCGGATCGCGACCCAGATCTTCGGTGGCTACGGCTTCATGGAGGAGTACCCGGTCACCCGGTTCTACCGTGACGCCAAGGTGCTCGAGATCGGTGAGGGGACGTCCGAGGTGCAGCGCATGCTCATCGCCCGCGGGCTCGGCCTCCCGGTCGAGTGACGCGCGGACAACCAGGCCTCGGATAGCCTTCCGAGCATGGGCCGCCGACTGAAACGCCTCACCAGTGAGGTCGCGAAGTTCCTGACCGTCGGCGGTG
>JBFIWG010000076.1:0-11945 GCA_041606495.1 Nocardioidaceae bacterium | reverse complement strand
CTCGAACCAGCCCGAGAAGCCCGAGATCGACTTCCCTGACTCTCCCCCGCCGAGTGAGCTCGAGGTCACCGACCTCTCGACCGGTGAGGGCGCCGAGGCCACGTCCGGCAGCACCGTCGTCGTGCACTACGTCGGTGTCGCGCACTCGACCGGCGAGGAGTTCGACGCGTCGTACAACCGCGGCGAACCGCTGTCCTTCCGCCTCGGCGTCGGTCAGGTCATCCAGGGCTGGGACCAGGGCGTGACCGGCATGAAGGTGGGCGGCCGACGCAAGCTGGTGATTCCGCCGCAGCTGGCCTACGGCGACCGTGGCGCCGGCGGCGTGATCAAGCCGGGCGAGACCCTGATCTTCGTGGTCGACCTCGTCGACGTCCGCTAGGAGACCCGGACAGACTCGGCGCCGACGGTGACCACGTCACCCTTGACGAGCTGCCGTCCGCGCCGAGTCTCCATGTCGCCGTTGACCGCGACCAGCCCCTGCATCAGCAGGGGTTTCGCGTCCGCGCCGTTGTCGATGAGGTCGGCCAGCTTCAGGAACTGACCGAGACGGATCGAGTCTTCGCGGATCTCCACTTCACGTTCGTTGCTCACGTCGTCATTCTCCCCTGCGGTACGACGGTTCAGCCCACCAGGACGCTGACGGTGTGGATCGCAACACCCACCAGGCCGCCGACGATGGTGCCGTTGATCCGGATGAACTGCAGGTCGCGACCCACGTGCAGCTCGATCTTGCGTGCGGCCTCCTTGCCGTCCCATCGGTCGATGGTGTGGGTGATCACGGCGGTCAGCTCGTCGCCGTACCTCCCGACGGTGAACACGGCAAGGTCGGCGGCGTAACCGTCCAAACGGTCCCGGAGTCCCTGGTCGGTGGTCAGCTGCTCCCCGAACCGGCTCAGCTCCCTGACTCCGCGTTGGCGAAGCGGGCCCTCGGGATCCTCGAGCGAGGCCAGCAGTGCCTTGCGGAACGCGTTCCACAGTGAGGTCGCGGTGACGATCACCTGGGGGTGCGCGAGGACCCGGTTCTTCAGACGCTCCGCCCGCGCCTGGGTGGCTTCGTCGTGGAGCAGGTCCTCCGCCAGCTGCTTGAGCGCGCTGTCCAGCGCGAAGCGGGCGTGGTGGTAGGGGTCGCTGCGGATGTCCTCGATCCAGGCGACCACCTCGATGTGCAGCCGGTGGGTGACCCGTTCGTTGATCGCGGGCGGCGACCACCACGGCGCGCGCTCCCCCACGACCTCGGTGAAGGTGTCCTCGTTCTCGACCAGCCACCGGTGCGCCTCGTCCAGCACGAGGTCAACCAGACCGTGGTGGGCGCCGTCGCGGACGATCTCCTCCAGCAAGCTGCCCGCCACGGGGCTGATCGGTTCCGCGAGCAGCCGGGGCAGCAGCGCCTCCTCCACGAGCGAGGCCATGTCCTCGTCGCGAACCCGGGCGAGGCCGATGTGCAAGACCGTCGCGGCCTCGTCGACCACCCGCCGGCTGTTCTCCGGGCGGGCGAGCCACTCACCGACGCGTCGTGAGATCTGCGCGATGCGGAGCCGGTCGCGGATGATCTCCTCCTGCAGAAAGTTCTCGCCGATGAACTCCTGGAGGCTGCGGCCGAGCATCTCCTTGCGGTTGGGCACCAGTGCGGTGTGCGGGATCGGGATGCCGAGCGGATGCTTGAACAGCGCCGTCACCGCGAACCAGTCCGCGATCGCGCCGACCATCGAGGCCTCGGCGCCGGCGTTCACGAAGCCCAGGAACCCGTCCTGGTCGAGGGTGAGCAGGTAGACCAGTGCGGCGAGCAGGAGGAGCGAGACCGCGACGGTGCGCATCTGCCGCAGGCCGCGACGCCGCTCCTCGTCCAGGCGCGGATCCGTGCTGAGGCTCAGAGTCGTCACGCGTCGAACGTACACGGGCGGTGATGCCCTTTGTCTGCAAGCGGTGTGGACGCTTTGCCAGGGTCATGACGCTTGTAGAGCGACGCTAACCCCGCGTTACAGCTGGGGTGTCAGGGGGTGGCGGGTGGGGACGTCACCGGGTGGCGGGTGGGGACGTCACCGACTCGTCGCCGACGAGCAGGGTCGGGGTGATCCCGGGTACGACGGTCACCGCGACCGCCGTACCGATCGGGTGACGAACCGAGTGCGGCTGCCACGACCGGAGCACCGCACCTGAGCCGAGCCGGACCCGGTGCAGCACGAACGCACCGTGGTACTCCACGTCGATCACGTGCGCGGCCGAGGACGGATCGAGGGTGAGCGCGACCTCGTGCGGACGGAGTACGACGTCGACGTCCACGTCGCAGTTGGCCCAACCCGGCACGGTCGAGACCACGCCGATCTCGCAGGTCAGCAACGCGTCGTGGACATGGGCCGGCAGGAAGTCCGCGTCGCCCATGAACGACGCCACGAACCGGGTGGCCGGGCACTCGAACACCCTGTGCGGGGTGTCGGCCTGCTCGATGACCCCGTCGCGCATGACGACCACGCGGTCACCGACCGAGAGCGCCTCGGTCTGGTCGTGGGTCACGAGCATCGCCGTCGTACCGGTCTCGCGGAGCACCGCCACGGTGTCCGCACGGACCTGGGCCCGGAGGCTCTCGTCGAGGCTGGAGAAGGGCTCGTCCAGCAGAACCACGGCCGGCCGTGGCGCCAGCGCCCGGGCCAGCGCCACCCGCTGCTGCTCACCGCCGGAGAGCTCGTGGGGGTAGCGCGAGGCGAGGTGGGTGAGCCGGACCAGGTCGAGGACCTCGGCGACCCGGGCGGTGCGCTCCTGACGCGAGAGCTTGTCGAGCCCGAAGGCGACGTTGCTGCCGACCGTGAGGTGCGGGAAGAGCGCGTGGTCCTGGAACACCAGACCGACCCGGCGCCGCTCGGGCGGCAGCCACTGCCGGCCCCTGGCGACCACGTCGCCGGCGATGCTGATGGACCCCTCGTCGGGCCGCTCGAGCCCGGCGACCAGCCTCAAGGGGGTGGACTTGCCGCACCCCGAGGGGCCGATCAGGGTGAGCAGCTCGCCCGGCGCCGCCTCGAGGCACAGCGACCGCGCCGCCACGACGTTGCCGTAGCGTTTGGTCACCTCGTCGAGCACCAGGGCTGGGGTGGTCCCGCCGGTTTGGTCCAGAACGGTCCCGGACAGGGTCAGGTCGGTCATGACGTCACACGACCTTCCTGCGCGCGTCGACGAGCTTGACCTGGCGGAACAGGAAGAACACCGGCACGACCGCGACCGCGACGATGACCAGCGCCGGCAGCGCCGCCTTCTCCCAGAAGTTCTCGGAGGCAAGCTCGTAGACCCACACGGACACGGTAGTGAACCCGATCGGACGGAGCAGCAGCACTATGGGGAGCTCCTTCACCGCGTCGATCATGACCAGCACCAGCGCGACCGCGATGCCTGGCCGCACCAGCGGCATGTGCACCCGTGTCAGGATCCGTCGCGGGGTCGCGCCCAGGCTCATCGCGGAGAGCGTCATCGTCGGCGAGACCTTGCTGAAGCTGGCGTCCACGGCCTGGTACGCCGGGGCGAGGAACCGGACCACGTAGGCGTAGAGGATGCCGATCACCGAGCCGGTGGCGAGCAGTCCGGTGCCGCCGGAGACGCCGACCGTCTTCAGCGCGGTGTCCAGCGCGGCGAACGAGAGCAGTACGCCGATGCCGACGACGGCACCCGGTACGGCGTACCCGAACGTGGTCAGCTGGGCGGCCGAGCGCACCACGCGGCCACCGCCGAGGCGCAGGCCGTGTCCCATGGCCAGGGACAGGAACACGCAGCAGGCCGCGGCGATCGCCGCGACGACCACGCTGTTCGTCAGGTAGTCGAGGAAGCGCGGGTCCATCAGGCCGCCCGGGTCGGCCACGGCGTCACCGACCGCCCACACCAGCAGCTGCAGCACGGGGACGACGAAGCCCGCCGCGAGAGCCAGCACGCAGAGCGCGGCGGCGCCCCAGCCGCGCCAGCCGGTGAGCTGCCGATGCTGCAGGCCCTGACCGCGGCCGCCCTTCTGGTGGTAGCGGGCGCGACCGCGCATCAGCCGCTCACCGGCGAGGACCGCCACCGCGAACATCAGCACCAGCACCGAGAGCTGGGTCGCGGAGTGGAAGTCGAAGGTGCCCTTCCAGACGAGGTAGACACCGACCGAGACCGTCTTCACGCCGAAGTACTGCACTGTGGCGAAGTCGGTGAGGGTCTCCATCATCACCAGGGCGAGGCCGGCGGCCAGCGACGGGCGAGCCAGCGGCAGCAGCACCTTGCGGAACGCGCGGGCACGTCCGGCGCCCAGGGTCCGCGCGGCGTCGTACGTCGCCGGGGACTGCTCGGCCAGCGCGGCCCTGGCCAGCAGGTAGACGTAGGGGTAGAGCGTCAGCGACATCACGACGATCGCCCCCGGCAGCGAGCGCACGTCCGGGATCCACACGTCGGCCCCGAACACCGACCGCAGCGCGGCCTGCACCGGCCCGGAGACGTCGAAGGTCGACAGGAAGACGAAGCCCAGAATGTATGCCGGCATCGCCAGCGGCAGCACCAGAAGCCACACGAGCACGTCCCGCATCGGGAACCGGTAGGCCGTGACCAGCCAGGCGAGGCCGCCCCCGACCACGAGCGTGCCGATGCCGACGCCGACCATCAGCGCCAGAGTCGTGAACACCATCCCGCCGAGCCCGCGAGGCAAGGAAGCCGATCCCGACGAGGTCAGTGCATCGACCAGAACCGCGAGCACCGGAGTGGCCACGAGGGCGGCGATCACGAGGACCAGGAACGACCACGTCGGGCGACCGGCGGTGGTCGCCCGACGTGGTCGGGGTACTCGGCCCGACCTCGGGGTGAGGACGGCGGGGTGGGTCACTTGTAGCCGGCCTCCGCGAGCAGGTCGACCGCCTCGGCGTTGAGGTCGCCGTACGCCTCCGCGTTGATCGGCATGGGCTTGAACTCGCCGAACTCCGCGATCAGCGGTTCGGGCTGGACGTCGGGGTTGACCGGGTACTCGTGGTTGCCGTCGACGAAGTCGCTCTGCCCGCTGTCCGCAAGCCACTCGAGGAGCTGCTGCGCCTGCTCGGGGTTGTCGGAGGACTTCACGATCCCGGCCCCGGAGATGTTGGCGTGGGTGCCGGCGCCGTCCTGGCTGGCCCAGAAGAGCTCGACGTTCAGGTCCGGCTTCTCCGCCAGCTCGCGAGCGAGGTAGTAGTGGTTGACCAGCGCGACGTCGCAGGCGCCCGAGTCGATGGCCTCGAGCAGCAGGATGTCGTTGCTCATGATCTCGACGTCGTTGGCCACCCAGCCCTTGACGATCTGGAGGGTCTTGTCGCGGCCGTAGAGGTCGATCAGGCTCGCCACCAGGGACTGGGTGTAGGCCTCGGTCTCGTCACGCATGCACAGCCGCCCCTTCCACTTCGGGTCGGTGAGCCCTGCGTAGGTCTCCTTGCTGTCGAACTCCGAAGGGTCGACCGCGTCCGGGTTGTAGGCCACGGTGCGCGCACGCAGCGCGAGGCCGAACCAACGGTCCTGCGGGTCGCGCAGTCCGTCGGGGACCGACTGCTGCAGCTTCGTCGACTGCACTGCAGCGAGCTCGTCCTGGTTGGCGGCGTTCCACAGGTTGCCGGCGTCGACGGTCATGTAGATGTCGGCCGGGGTGTTGTCGCCCTCGGCCTTGAGCCGCTCGAGCAGCTCGGCGTCGTCGCCGTACAGGAACTCGACCGTGATGCCGGTCTCGTCGGTGAAGTCCTTGAACGCCTCTTCGAGGTCGTAGTGGCGGGCCGAGTAGACCTGCAGGTCGGCGGGCTCGTCCCCACCGATCCCGAGCACACCACAACCGGACAGCGTGGTGGCAACGACGACCGCGGCTGCGACCAGGGAAGGTCGACGCATCGAGCTGCTCCTCTCAGGCGCGCAGAAACGCACTGAACGACACCAGAATTAAGGTAAGCCTAACCTGCCTCTGACGCGGTCGCGGCATGGCGTCCATCACGCCGCTCTCGCCTCGGTCCGGGACCGTTGCGTCCTCACCCGGGCCGTTCGCCCCTAGGTCCACCAGCTCAGCCGGAGCAGCGTGGTCCGCAGAGCGCCGACAGCAAGGAGAACGTCATGGACGAGCGCGAGAAGCACGAGGCTCAGGCAGAGGCACTGCACGAGAAGGCCGGGCCCCCGAGCAAGAGCAGCCGCGAGCGGACCCAGGACGGGCTCAGTCGCTACCTGATGACCGAGGCGATGCACGCGCGCAAGATCGCCCGTGAGGAGAGGGAGAACGAGTCCCGGGCCGAGGAATGAACGCGTGGGACGAGGCGCGTCACTCGCTGGACGGCCTTCCGCAGGGTCGCGGCCTCAACATCGCCTACGAAGCGGTCGACCGCCACGTCGCGCACGGTGACGGCGAGGTGGTCGCGCTCCGCTGCATCCTTGCCGACGACAGCGTCGAAACCACGACGTACGACGAGCTACGAATCCTGACCAACCGGTTCGCCAACGTCCTCGACGGCCTCGGGGTCGAGGCGGGCGACGCGGTGTTCTCCCTGCTCGGTCGTGGACTCGAGACCTACGTGACGGCGCTCGGCACGCTGAAGCACGACAGCGTCTTCTGCCCGCTCTTCGCGGCGTTCGGCCCGGAGCCGATCCGGGAGCGAATGCTGATCGGACGGGCGCGGATGCTGGTCACCACCGCCGACCTCTACGCCCGCAGGATCGCCCCCCTGCGGGACCAGCTGCCCCACCTCGAGCATGTCCTTCTCGTGGACGCCGACGACGTCGAGGGCACGCTCTCCTACGCTCGCCTGCTCGCGGCGGCAGCGGACGATTACCGGATCCCCTCGACCGACCCGGAGACTCGTGCGCTGCTGCACTTCACCAGCGGGACCACCGGCAAGCCCAAGGGTGCGCTGCACGTGCACGAGGCGGTCGTGGCCCACCACGCGACCGGCGGCTACGCCCTCGGTCTGCGTCGCGGCGACGTGTTCTGGTGCACCGCCGACCCGGGCTGGGTGACCGGGACGTCGTACGGCATCATCGCGCCGCTCACCCACGGCGTGACCGTGGTCTGCGACGCCGGCGAGTTCAGCGCCCGCCGCTGGTACCGCATCCTGCAGGAGCAGCGGGTGACGGTCTGGTACACCGCACCGACCGCGCTGCGGATGCTGATGCGGGTCGGCGCCGAGATGGCCGCGGAGTACGACCTCTCCGCGCTCCGTCACGTCGCCAGCGTCGGCGAGCCGTTGAACCCGGAGGCGGTCGTCTGGGCGCAGGACACCTTCCGTCGCCCGGTCCTCGACAACTGGTGGCAGACCGAGACCGGCGCCATCATGATCGCCAACCACGCCGACCTCGAGGTGCGGCCCGGTTCCATGGGGAAGCCGATACCCGGTGTCGAGGCCGTCATCCTCGAGCGTGGCGAGGACGCCCGGGCCCGCGTCGTCGACGGCCATGTCATCGAGGTGCACGACCCCGGCGCCAGCGGGGAGCTCGCGCTGCGGACAGGTTGGCCCTCGATGTTCCGCGGCTACCTCGACGAGGAGGAGCGCTACCGCCGCTGCTTCGCCGACGGCTGGTACCTCACCGGCGACCTCGCCCACCTCGACCCCGACGGCTACTTCTGGTTCGTGGGCCGTGCCGACGACGTGATCAAGTCGGCAGGGCACCTGATCGGCCCGTTCGAGGTCGAGAGCGCGCTGATGGAGCACCCGTCGGTCGCGGAGGCCGGCGTGATCGGCAAGCCCGACCCGGTGGCAGGCGAGGTGGTCAAGGCGTTCGTCACGCTGCGCGCCGGTTTCGAGCCGACCGACGCGCTGCGCCGGGAGCTGATCGCGTTCGGCAGGAGACGGCTGGGCTCCGTGGCCCCGAGGGAGATCGCGTTCGACCCGGCCCTCCCGCACACCCGCAGCGGCAAGGTGATGCGCCGGCTGCTCAAGGCCCGTGAGCTCGGGCTGCCCGAAGGAGACCTGTCCACCCTGGAGCGTGTGTCATGAGCCGACGTACCGCAACCGTCCACCCACCTGCCCCCGAGGCCAGCCCGGCTGCCAAGCACCGGCTGGAGCTGCTGCGCGACATGATGCGCATCCGGCTTTTCGAGGAGCGCTGCGTCGAGCTGTACAGCGCCTCGAAGATCCGCGGCTTCCTGCACGTCGCCGTCGGTGAGGAGGCCGTCGCCGTCGGGGTGATGCGGGCGCTCGAGGACCAGGACGCGATCGTCTCCACCTACCGCGAGCACGGGCACGCGCTCGCACGCGGTGTCCCGATGGACTCCGTCATGGCGGAGATGTACGGCAAGGTCACCGGCTGCAGCCGCGGCCGCGGCGGGTCCATGCACCTGTTCGACGTTGACCGTCGCTTCTACGGCGGCAACGCCATCGTGGCGGGCGGACTGCCGTTGGCGGTCGGGCTCGCGCTGGCCGACAAGATGCGGAACCGGCCGACCGTCACCGCGTGCTTCTTCGGGGACGGTGCCTTCGCGGAGGGTGAGTTCCACGAGTGCTGCAACCTTGCTGCCCTGTGGCAGCTGCCGATCCTGTTCGCCTGCGAGAACAACCTGTACGCGATGGGCACCGCGTTGGAGCGGGCCCAGGCCGAGACCGACCTCGCCCTGCGAGCGGCCTCCTACGGGATGGCCTCCTGGCCGGTGGACGGGATGGACGTGCTCGCGGTCGAGCAGGCGACCCGCGTGGCCGTCGACCGGATCCGCGGCGGGGGCGGTCCGTGCTTCCTCGAGCTGCGCACCTACCGGTTCCGCGCACACTCGATGTACGACCCGGAGCGCTACCGGGACAAGGCCGAGGTGGAGCGGTGGCGCGAGCGTGACCCGCTGGACCAGCTGTCCACCCGGATGCGCGAGGACCACGAGCTGACCCAGGCGCAGCAGGACGCGCTGGGCGCCGAGGTCAAGGCCGAGGTGGACCGGGCCGTGGAGGCGGCCGAAGCGGCCGAGCTCGAGCCACTGGAGGACCTGACCCGCTTCGTCTACACCGAGTCGGAGATGTGAGATGACCACCACTGCAACCACGACGACGGCGCAGCCGACCTACCGCGAGGCCATGCGGGAGGCGATGCGTGAGGCGCTGCGCAAGGACGACCGGGTCTTCCTGATGGGCGAGGACGTCGGGATGTACGGCGGCTGCTTCGCGGTGAGCCTCGGCCTGCTGGAGGAGTTCGGTCCGGAGCGGATCCGGGACACCCCGCTCTCGGAGTCAGGCTTCGTCGGCGCAGGCATCGGGGCGGCGCTCGCCGGGATGCGGCCGATCGTCGAGATCATGACCGTGAACTTCAGCCTGCTCGCCCTGGACCAGATCCTGAACAACGCCGCGACGCTGCGCCACATGTCCGGCGGCCAGATGAACGTCCCGCTCGTGATCCGGATGACCACCGGCGCCGGCCGGCAGCTCGCGGCCCAGCACTCGCACAGCCTGGAGGGCTGGTACGCCCACATCCCCGGCATCAAGGTGATCGCGCCCGCCACCATCGAGGACGCGCGCGGGATGCTGTGGACGGCGCTGCAGGACCCCGACCCGGTGCTCCTCTTCGAGCACGGGACGCTCTACAACACCAGCGGCCCGCTCGCCGAGGACGCCGGACCGGTCGACATCGCCCGGGCAGCGGTACGACGGGCCGGGAGCGACGTCAGCGTGATCACGTACGGCGGCTCGCTGGCCAAGGCTCTCGAGGCCGCCGAGACGCTGGCCGGTTCCGGGATCGAGGTCGAGGTGCTCGACCTGCGCAGCCTGCGACCGTTGGACGACGAGGCGATCACCGACACGGTCCGTCGTACCCACCGGTGCGTCGTCGTGGACGAGGGCTGGCGCAGCGGCAGCCTGTCGGCCGAGGTCAGCGCCCGGATCACCGAGCAGTGCTTCTTCGACCTCGACGCTCCGGTGGAGCGGGTCTGCTCAGCCGAGGTGCCGATGCCCTACGCCCGGCACCTCGAGGAGGCGGCACTCCCCCAGCCCGAGCGGATCGTGGAGGCGGTCCGGAGGGTGGTGGCCTGAATGGCGCAGTTCACGATGCCGTCGCTGGGCGCCGACATGGAGTCGGGGACGCTCGTCGAGTGGCTGGTGCGACCCGGCGACCAGGTCCACCGCGGCGACCCGATGGCGGTCGTCGACACCGACAAGTCGGCGGTGGAGATCGAGTCCTTCGACGACGGGGTGGTGGACGCCTTCCTGGTGGAGCCGGGACAACGCGTCGCGGTCGGGACTCCACTGGCCACGATCGCGCCGGCGACCGACGGGACCGCTCCGGCAGCGGCACCAGTCAAGGTGCACTCGTCGTCTGCGACCGCGCCGCCCGGGCGTCGTCGGATCTCTCCGTACGCCAGGCGCCTCGCCCACGAGCTCAGCGTCGACCTCGACCGGGTGGTGGGCACGGGATCCGGCGGGCTGGTCCGGGCCCCCGACGTCCGGGCCGCCGCTGCAGCAGCCGGGACGGCCGAGGTCGGTCCGGCGCCCGTCGTACCCGTCCACCGTGAGCCCGCCGAGCCCGTCCCGACCACTTCTGCGACGCCCGCTCCGGTCGCCGCCGACAAGGCCGACCGCGGCACCATCGCTGCGTTGATGACCCGAGCCAAGCGGGAGATCCCGCACTACTACGTCGCCACCACCGTGGACCTCTTCCCCCTGGTGGACTGGCTGACCAGGACCAACCGGGACCGCTCGATCAGCGACCGGATCATCCCGGCCGCGGGGCTGCTCAAGGCTGCTGCACTGGCCGCGCGCGAGGTCCCCGAGGTCAACGGGTTCTGGCAGGACGGTCGGTTCGTGGCAGGCGACGACGTGCACCTCGGGGTCGCCATCGCCGTGCGCAACGGAGCGCTGGTCGCCCCGGCTATCCACGGTGCCGCCGATCTCGACCTACCGACGCTGATGCTTCGGCTGCGCGACCTCGTCGCCCGTGCCAGGGGTGGGCACCTGCGCCGGGCCGAGCTGACGGACCCGACGCTGACCGTCACCGACCTCGGCGATCAGGGCGTCGACGAGGTGATCGGCGTGATCTACCCACCACAGGTCGCCCTGGTCGGCATCGGTCGAGTCGCCGAGCGCCCCTGGGCGGTCGACGGCCTGCTCGGCGTACGCCCGGTCACCAGGCTGACTCTCTCCGGTGACCATCGGGCGACTGACGGAGCCACCGGCGCGAGGTACCTGGTCACGATGGAGCGCCTCCTGCAGCAACCGGAGCGGCTATGACGCCCACGCTGGAGCAGACCCGTGAGCTGGTCAGCGACGCGATCCGTAAGATCGTGCCCGATGCCGATCTGGCCGGCCTGGATCCGGATGCAAACCTGCGCAACACCTTCGAGCTGGACTCGCTGGACTTCCTCGGCTTCGTCGAGCTGCTCAGCACGTCCGGTGGGGTTCGGATCGACGAGGACGACTACCCGGACCTGGCCACCCTACGCACCTGCCAGGCGCTGCTACAGCGACGCAGGCTCTGACTCCTTCTGCTGGCGGGCGGCAGGTACGACGATCGCGGACGGCACCAGCAGCACGGCCACGAGCAGCAGCGCGTTCAGCACGCCGACCCGGTCGCCGAGGTAGCCCAGCACCGGCGGTCCCGCGAGGAAGGCGGTGTACCCGATCGTCGAGACCACGCTGACCCGGGCAGCCGCGTGCCTGCGGTCGTCGGCCGCCGCGCTCATCCCCACCGGGAAGCCGAGCGACGCCCCGACACCCCAGAGCAGGATCCCGACGATCACCAGTGTGGCCACCTGCCCGAAGACCACGAGCAGGATCCCTGCTGCGGCGATCCCCATGCACGCCCACAGCACGGGGAGCCGGCCGAACCGGTCGAGGGCCACCGTGCCGGTGACCCGGCCCAGGGTCATTGCCGTCACGAACAGCGCGAAGCCGCTGGCGCCGACCCACGCCGGAACGTCGTACCCGTCCACCAGCGCGACCGCCAGCCAGTCGTTGGCGACACCCTCGGTCAACGCCATCGCCAGCACCATCAGCCCGATCGCGAGCGTGCGTGGCTCCAGCCAGGCGCGGAGCGGG
>JBFIWG010000075.1:0-11964 GCA_041606495.1 Nocardioidaceae bacterium | reverse complement strand
GGGACCTGTGGCCCTGTCCGGACGACCCGCCACTGGTGACTCTGGAGCCATGAACACTCCCAAGGGTGCGGTCATCGTCGGGTACGACGGGTCGGCGGACGCCGAGCTCGCCCTTTCCTGGGCCGACAGGTACGCCGACGACAGGAAGCTCGCACTGCACGTGCTGCTGTCCGCGACCTCGGCGCCGCACGTGCCCGAGGTGGCCAGCCAGTGGCACGGCGCGAACCTCGAGCGGATCGAGGCGGACGCACGGAGCCGGATCGAGGACCTACGGACGTCCGAGGTCTCGCTCGACGTAGTGAAGTCGGCGCCCACCGAGGCGCTGATCGACGCATCGCGGCATGGGGACGCGGTAGTCGTCGGTGCGCGTGGCCACGGGGTGCTCTCCGGTGTGGTGATGGGCTCGGTGAGCCAGCACGTGGCCCGTCACGCGGCCTGCCCCGTCATCGTGACCCGACAGCCGAACGACCCCAGCAGCGAGCGGGTCGTGGTCGGCGTCGACGGTTCGGGCGGGAGCCGCCAGGCGCTCGAGTTCGCCTTCGACCACGCCGACCGCACCGGCGGCAAGATCGCCGCGATCCACGGCTGGCACCGCCTCTCCCGCAGTGGCGGCAAGGCGTCCGGCTACCCGATGGAGACCTTCGTCGACGAGGTCCGGGCGGCAGAGCGGGTCCTAGCCGAGTCCGTGGCCGGGCTCGCCGAGAGGTACCCCGACGTCGAGGTCGCACTCGAGGCCATCCCGGTCGCCCCCACACGTGCCCTCGCCGACGCCTCCCAGTCCGCGGCCCTGGTCGTGGTGGGCTCACGTGGACATGGCACCTTCGCCGACCTGCTGCTCGGCTCGGTCGGCCAGTCGGTGTTGCACCACGCACGGTGCTCGGTGGCCGTGGTCCGATGACCCCTCGCGCAATGCGCGCCTGGCAGACCTCGGGGGACGGTGTCCGCGGACTTCGTCTCGTGGAGCTCCCGGTGCCCGAACCGATGGCAGGCGAGATCCTGGTCGAGGTCTCCGTCTGTGGTGTCTGCCGGACCGACCTTCACGTCGTCGACGGCGACCTGTCGCAGCATCGCTCGCCGGTCGTGCCCGGCCACGAGGTGGTCGGGCGGGTGGTCGCCCTCGGCCCCGGGGTGGTCCGCTTCGCCGAGGGCGACCGAGTCGGCATCGCCTGGCTGCGGCAGACCTGTGGCCAGTGCCGCTGGTGCCGGTCGGGGGCTGAGAACCTCTGCCCGGACTCGGCGTACACCGGTTGGGACGCTGACGGCGGCTATGCGGAGTACGCCACGGTGCCCGCATCATTCGCGTACGACCTGCCCGAGGGCCTGCCGGACGAGCAGGCGGCCCCGTTGCTGTGTGCGGGCATCATCGGCTACCGGGCGCTGCGGCGGGCCCGGGTGCCGGAGGGTGGTCGTCTCGGCATCTACGGCTTCGGCGCCAGCGCCCACATCACGGCGCAGGTCGCAATCGCGCAGGGGGCGGAGGTGCACGTCCTCACCCGCGACGCGGCGGCCCGGAAGCTCGCCCTGAGCCTTGGGGCGGCGTCAGCGGCCGGAGCGTACGACGCGCCGCCCCGCCCGCTGGACGCTGCCATCCTGTTCGCGCCGGTCGGTGACCTGGTCCCGGTCGCGTTGTCGGCGTTGGACCGTGGCGGCACGCTCGCGGTGGCGGGCATCCATCTGTCCGACGTACCCACGCTGAACTACCAGGAGCACCTGTTCCGGGAGCGCACGCTGACCTCGGTCACCTCCAACACTCGTGCGGACGGTGAGGCGCTCTTGCGGCTTGCGCTGCGGCTGGGCGTCACGGCGACCACGACCGGCTATCCGTTGGGCGACGCGGACCAGGCGTTGCGTGACCTGGCCGAGGACCGGGTGCACGGGGCGGCTGTGCTGCGAGTTCGGGACCTTCGGCCCTGATGGGCACCCCCCAGACGTGAGGGAATGAGTGCGCCCGCTGGGGGCGGCTCCCGGTGCACATCACGCATTGTCCGAGGTGCCGCCCCGGCGTGGATGGGCCATCGGTCGAGCGGCTCAATGAGCTGCCGCAAGCTCGCTGCGGTGATGGTCGGCCTGCTCGTGCAGCCTGACTGCCGTGAGGGTGGTTCCGTGCGCCATGATGGGCGGGGGAGACGGTGCCGCCGGGTCGTCGTCGTGGATCCAGGCGTGGATGGTCTCGTCGTCGATCTGCGGATAGGACGCGCGGTAGTCGGCGTGGAGCTGCTCCTCCTCGTAGCGGAGGGCGGCGGCGTTCTCCATCACGTGGCGCTGGTGGGCCAGGTAGGTGAGGGCGTCGTACATTTCAGCCGCTGTCGGCTGAATCTCGAGAAGGCCGACCGGCCCCCATCCCTCGGCAGTCGGCTGCGTCGTGCGGTCGACCGGGTGACTGAACCCGGCGCGGGTATGGAGCTCCAGCCGGCCCTCGGGTGTCCGGGCGAGTCCGAAACCGGGGGCGTGTTTCGCCTGGTGGTGAGGGTGGCAAACGGGTGCGGTGTTCTCGGTCGAGGTCGACCCGGTGGGCCACGGGACTCGGTGGTCGATCTCGCAGCCGGTCGCGGGGCGCGTGCAGGTGGGCGCGACGCAGGAGTTGTGGTCGGCCACGACCTGGCGCCAGATCTCGCGGCTGGGTCGGTAGGCGTGCGTCGACAGCTCGACGCAGCCGCGGGCGGGGTCGGTGAGCATGCGGTACCACGTCGAGTCCGGGTCCTGGGCGAGCCGGCGGACCAAGGAGGCCGGAATGGTCTCTCCGCCCGAAAGGACGCCGGGATCATCGGCCAGGCCGGCAACGGTCTGGAAGGGCGCAGTGACGTTGATGACCGGGCGGGCCCACAGCTGGGTCGGCCACTCCTGGATCGTGTCCGCAGGGTCGCCGGTGGGGGAGGTTTCGGGGTGTTCGAGCTCTCCGGTGGAGGCTCCCACCGTCAGTCGACCGAGTAGCAGATCGACCGTCAGGTCGGCGCGCAGCTGCTTGAGGGTCCGGGCATCACCTTGCCGGCGCAGCCCTTTGGCGAGCAGGGTCAGCCGGTAGTCAATGGCTTGGAGGCTGACCACGTCGTGGTTCAGCGTCAGATAACCCATGCCGTCGCCGGCAGTGGACAGGTCGGCCCCGCGGTCGGCGAAGGCGCGGCGGAAACGACGCTCGGCGTCCGCGGGCTTGAGCTTCTTGATCAGGTAGTTGAGCCGGTTGCTGATCTGCTTCGGCGTCTTCGCGACCAGCGGCTCGGGCAGGTCCGGGGTGGCGCGGCCGGCCAGGTGACGCTGCAGCCAGTCGGTCATCTGCGCTGCCAGGGTCGCGAGCGCAGCCGGGTCCTCGAGATGGGTCGTAGCGGTGTCGCTGATCATCCGGGCGCGGTACAGATCGAGCTGGCCGAGCTCGAGCAGGCGGGCGACGCCGGGGAACGTGGTGCGCAGCGACTCGATGGTGCGCAGGTCCGCGGCGATCCGACCGTCGCTCATCCCGAGCAGCGGCGCGATCTCGACCGTGGTCTCGCGCAGCGGCGTCATCGTGAAGTGCGGCTCCTCTGCCCGACGCGCCTGGAAGTCCGTCTGGAGTCGGCGCCGGAACTCGGCCATCTTCGCCAGCTTCGCGGCCTCGGCCAGGTTCGCCTGCTGCTGGTCGGCGACGATCGCCTCGAGGAGCGCATGGTTCGACAGCGCCGCAAGACCTGGACCGTCGCACGTCGATGAGGGAGTCAACCGAACCTCCAAGTAGATCGAACGTTTGTTCGAACCTACTCGTGGCTACCGACAGTCTTGGTCGGGTCTCCATGGACCGGAGACGGCCCAGGCGAGCGGCAGTACGACGGGCGGAGTGGGCATGGCTGGTCCCGGGCCGGCGTGAACCGGCCCGGGCGTCAGGGGGTGTTCAGCCGGAGGGCGCGTTGCCCTGCTCGTAGTGGTGGATCGTCGCGTCCGGGCCGGGGAAGACCAGCCCCTCGTGGCCGGTGTCCGACCACTTCACGACGTACGGCGGTCCACCGTTCTCACCGCGGACCTCAAGGATCTCGCCGTCGCGTTCGTGGTCGTCCACGTGCGCGCCATGGACGATGATCCGGTCACCCTTCGATGCCTGCACGATGTGCTCCTCACTCGTTGCGCTGGATCGGAATTCGGACAGGGCTGGGCAGCTCGCCGCCGGTGGGGACGCGTACCTCGAGCACGCCGTCGTTGTAGGTGGCGGTGACCTGGTCGGCGTTGGTGCCGGCAGGGAGCGGCACGGTTCGCCGGAAGGACCCGTAGTGGAACTCGCGGTGGTTCTTGTCCTTGCTCTCCTCGCGGCGCTCGCCGGTGATCGTGAGCATGTCGTGCTCGACGGTGATGTCGACGTCGCTGGCGGGGTCGATGCCGGGGAGCTCGGCGCGCAGGACGTAGGCGTCGTCCTCGTAGTAGTCCTCGACGCGGACGTACGGCGCGAGGCCCATGCCTCGGACGTTGAAGGGGCTGTTGGACTCGAGCCACTCGAGCATGTCCGACATCGGGTTGCTGGTGCGTTTGGCGACGGTACTCATCTGGCTCACTCCTGCAGCTCGTCTCTTCGGGGATGCCTCAAGACTGCTGCTGCGCTCGTCGGGGTCGTAGGGGCGAAGGTCCCCTCCCGACGGGCGATGGAGCACCTACCCCATCCGCAGGCCGGCGTGCATCTCCCAGACCAGGATCTCCGCGCCCTCTCCCGTCGCGGTCACCTGGTTGCCACCCGTCGCCGTGAAGCGGACAGCGTCCCCTTCCGCGAGGCCGCCGGCGCCTTCCAAGGTCACGGATCCCTGCGCGACGAAGAGGTGGAGGTACGGCGCTTCGGGGATGCTCACACTTGCCCCCGGCACCAGCCTCGCGGCGTAGAGCGCGGCGTACTTGTTCTGGATCCGGATCGCGGCCTCGTCGGCGTGCTTGCTCATACCGGAGGCGACCGGGACCAGCCCGCCGCGCATCAGATCGTCGTCGATCTCGAGCTGCTCGTAGCCCGGGCTGATCCCGGACTCGTCGGGGACCACCCACATCTGCACGAAGTGCACCGGGTCGGTGTGCTGCGAGCCCTGCAGCCGCCAGGAGTCGTTCTTCTCCGAGTGCAGGATCCCCGTCCCGGCGCTCATCCGCTGTGCGAGCCCGGGGTAGATCACGCCGCTGTGCCCGGTGGAGTCCTGGTGCACGAGGCTGCCGCGAAGCACCCAGGTCACGATCTCCATGTCCCGGTGCGGATGCGTGTCGAAACCGGTGCCCGGCAGGACCACGTCGTCGTTGTTCACCAGGAGCAGGCCGTGGCCGACGTTGACCGGATCGTAGTGCGGCCCGAACGAGAACGAGTGCTTCGAGTCGAGCCAGTCGATCTTGGTGCTGAACCGGTCCGCTGCCCGTCGTACGTCGATCGAAGGCGGCGGCAGCTGCTGGGTGCTCATGCCGGGCAGAACGGCCACCGACCGTCTTTTGTTCCTCGCGAAGCGGCTCTGTCCGGTTGGTCGGTACTAGCCCTTTGACACTATTCGGGGCATCTGCGAACCACCCGGATCGGCCACTAACGCCGCCTGTCTCGGCTCGTTGAGCACGTCGACAGGGAGGAACAGCCATGAACGACCTATGTGAGTTCGACCTCGAGGACACCGATCTCCGCGCTGAGATCGACCTCGTCGTCGAGCTGATGATCGCTGCCGCGGCGTCCGACGACGCACTGGACCAGCAGACCATCGACGCCGTGCTCGGGGCGGTCATGGATGGCGACGGAGACGACGGAGGCGACGGGACGCTCCGCGTCGTAGCTCAGCGGACGCCGGAGGAGAGCTAGGAGCTCGGCTCGCGGAGCTCGGCGACGTAGACGGTGCGGCCGTGTGCGGCGCGGTGCGCGGTCAGGCTCAGCTCGATCAGCGTCTCGGTGCCGTCACGCCGGATCGCGGGTACGACGACGGTGTGGCCGATCAGCGGACCGCGACCGGTCAGCAGGTGCAGGGTGAACCCGGCCACGTGGGCCTGCCGGAACCGGGGCGGGATGATCGTGACGATGCGCTGGCCGAGCAGCTCCTCATCGTCGTCGTAGCCGAGCAGCTCGAGAGCGGTCGCGCTGACCGCGATGATCTGGTTCGTGTCGTCGACGGCGATCGCGGCCTCGAGATCGGTGGCCACGTCACCGGTGTCCCAGTCGACGGTGTCCCAGGGGACCGGTGGAGGTGCCGGCAGCGCCCACGGAACCGGCTCGGCGCCCTCGCTCTGGCCCTTGACCTCCGTACACACCCAGCGACGGAAGAGCCGTAGCTCCGGCTGGGTCGGCGGCGTGAGGAGCTGTCCTCGGTCGGCCATCGAAAGGGCCTCGTCAATTGCCCGGCTGAGTGTCTCGAAGTGGCCCAGCGACTCCTCAGGCACGAACACCTCGACAGCCGGGCTGGATGCATTCGGCTCCTCGGCGTCGCTCATCGCCTGCTCGGGTGCCTTGTCCATCGCCGGGCGGGGAATGTGCTCGGCCAGCAGGGACAGCGCATCACTGGCCTCGGCATGCATCTGGATCGCCTCGGGCTCAGGGCGATCCTCGAGGCTCACCAGGAGGTACTCGCGCAGCAGTGCCTCGATGTGCTGATGCCACGCCTCGTGCAGCAGCACCGGCACGTTGAGCAGTCGAATCCTCGCCGTCTGGGCGGATCGCGCTTCCACGGCCCTGACCGGAGGCTCGCGATGTGACGGCTCGGGACTGCCGTGGCTGAGGTAGAACCACACCATCTTCCCGCCGTCGACGGGCTCGGCTCCCCAGTCGTCGACCATCTGCGTCAGCAGCATCATGCCCCGACCGGTGCCGGCCATGGCGGTGTAGCGACGGGCGGTCGGCAGGTGCGGACTCCCGTCACCGACCTCGACCCGGACCCCCGAGTGGTCGGCTCGCACCGCGAGGTCGATGTCGGTGCCCGCGTGCACCAGGGCGTTCGTGACGACCTCGCTGACCACCAGCTCGGCGGCTTCGAGCAGGTCTGCACGGTCGATACCGGCGATCCGGTCACGGACGATACGGCGCGCCTCTCCGACGCTGGCAGGGAGAGGCGGCAGACGTGTCCGGAAAAGACCGGCTGGGTCACGTACCGTCACAAAGCGGAGTGTAGACCTGCAGGGGGAGCCGGGAGCCCCCCAGTGTCACGCGGCGGTGGTACCGAAGGTGAAAGTGGCCAAGGTCCGGCTGGCGTCGGGAGCCCACCAGAACAGCGACGCTTCCCGCGCATGCGCCGTCAGCGGCAGGCGTGGCTCGAGCTGGAAGCGGAGCTGGTCGATGTCCTCGCCGGGAGGCATCGGGACGCTCAGATGTGGGATGACCTCGTCGAACTCGCCGCGGTAGGGCGGGTACTCCGGGAAGCGTCGGTGCAGCTCGTGAGTCAGGTGGCGGAAGGGTGCAGCCGGCTCGGGGGCGAGGTAGGTGGTGCCTCCGGGGAACTCCGAGATCCCGGTCAGCTGGAAGGTGAACGGCAGCACGTCGGCGAAGAACGACTCCAGCTCCGACAGCAACCCGTCGTCGATGTCGTCGAGGCCGGCGAACGGGCCCAGCAGGGTGATGTGCGCGGCGGTCTCGTCCGGGTCAGCACCCAGATACTCGGGCGACCGCCTCTCCAGGCGTGGTCGCACCACGGACTCCAGCTCGGGCACCGGGATCAGCAGGAGCGAGTGGGCCTCGCGCTCGTTCCTGCGGGGCGCCGACGCTATGCCGCACCAACCGTGCTGCTCAGGTGTTCACCGACGGCACGGTTTAGTGCTTCGGGGCGTGCGACGTTGGAGATGTGAGCGGCACCTTCGATGACGACGTGGTCCGCACCGGGGATGCCATCGGCCACCGCTCGCGTCGCCTCCAGTGGGGTCACCGGGTCCATGTCGGCGCCGATCACCCGGGTAGGCGTGCGGATCTCGTGGAGCCGGTCGGTGAGGTCGAAAGAGGCCAGCGCGTCGCAGCATCCGGAGTACCCCACCGGCGAGGTGTTCGCGAGCATGTCCATGATGTCGGCGACCTGCTCCGGGTGTTCCTGCTGGAACTCCTGGGTGAACCACCGGTCCCGTGTGGTCGCCACGAGCCAGTGCGTCCCCTCGGCGTGCACACGCTCGGACCGCTCGCGCCAGGTGTCCGGGTCGCCGAACCGGGCAGCGGTCCCGCACAGCACCAGGGAGGTGAGCCGGTCCGCGTGCTCCACGCCGAGCGCCAGCCCGATCCCGCCACCAAGCGAGAGCCCGACGTATGCGAACCGGTCGATCTCGAGCTCGTCGGCCACGGCGACGACGTCGGCGGCGAGCTCGCTCATCGTGTAGGGCCCGGCCGGCGCCGGCGAGGATCCGTGGCCACGGATGTCGAGGCGGACCACGTGGTAGGTGTGGGCGAGATCGTCCGCCAGGCTGTCCCACATGGCCAACGACGTGCCCAACGAGCCGCCGAGGAACACCGCGGCCGCCTCGGGTGGCCCTTGTGTGTAGTGGTTGAGAGCCACCGTCTGTGATGTCACGAGAGCCACGGTAGTCACTTGCACGCCGTGCGTCCCGCGTCCGGCGTGTTCTCCTAGGCTGCTCCCATGGGCGTCGGACACGGGCACGGGCATGGTCACGCCGCGGGCCGGGCCGAGGACCGGTCGAGGCTGCGGCTGGTTTTGCTGGTCACCATCGGGGTGATCGGCGTCGAGCTGGTGGGCGCCTGGCTCAGTGGGTCGTTGGCGCTGCTCGCCGACGCCGGGCACATGGTCACTGACGCTGCGGCGGTTGCACTGGCCCTGTCCGCGTCGTACGTCGCGACGCTGGCGCCGACCTCGCGCCGTACCTTCGGGTTCCACCGGGCCGAGATCCTGGCCGCGCTGGCCAACGCAGCCGTGCTCCTGCTGGTCTGCACCTATCTCGTGTACGCCGGGATCAGCCGACTCCTCGACCCGGTCGAGGTCGAGGCCGACCTGATGCTCTGGTTCGCGGTGGTCGGTCTGGTGGCCAACGCCGTGTCCCTGGGGCTGCTGTCCCGTCGCAAGGACGAGTCCTTGAACATGCGCGGGGCGTACCTCGAGGTGCTCAGCGACCTGCTCGGCTCGGTGGCGGTGATCGTGGCCGCCCTGGTGGTGCTTGGCACCGGGTTCAACCGAGCGGACTCCATCGCGTCGCTGGTGATCGCGGCGATGATCCTGCCCCGTTCTTACTCCCTGATCCGGGACGCGGTCGACGTCCTCCTGGAGGCGACCCCACGGGACGTCGACCTCGAGCACGTCCGCCAGCACCTGCTCGGTGCCCGTGGCGTCGTCGACGTCCACGACCTGCACGCGTGGATGATCACGTCCGGGATGCCGATGCTCTCGGTGCACGTCACGGTCACGGACGAGGTGCTCGCCGAGCGCGGCGTCGGTGCCCTGCTCGACGAGTTGAGCGAGTGCGTGGCCGGCCACTTCGACGTCGACCACGCGACGTTCCAGATCGAGCCCGAGTCACACCGGGAGCACGAGCACCTCGGTGAGGTCGAGCACCGCTAGCCCCAGGCCCAGGAAGCAAGGAGCACGATGGAGAGACGGCTGCAGGTGACGATCGACTGCGACGACCCGGCGCGGCTGGTCCGCTTCTGGTCGGAGGCGCTGGGCTACGACGTCGAGCCTCCGCCGGAGGGGTTCGCCACCTGGGTCGCCTACTGGCGCAGTCTCGGGGTCCCGGAGGAGGAGCTCGAAGGAGCGGGCGACGGGAGCGACTCGATCGTCGACCCCGCCGGCCGCTGGCCGCGGATCTGGTTCCAGAAGGTGCCCGAGCCCAAGGTCGTGAAGAACCGGGTGCACCTCGACGTCTTCGTCAGCGGCGGCCGATCGGTCCCGCTCGCCGATCGGATGGAGCGGGTCGACGCCGAGGTGGCGCGTCTCGTTGCTGCCGGTGCCAGCACGCTTCGGATCATGGATCCCGAGGGCGCGGACTACTACGCCGTCGTGATGCAGGACCCCGAGGGCAACGAGTTCTGCGTCGGCTGAGGCGCCTCAGAGCGCGGCGGCCACCTCGGTGCCCTGCAGGATCGCCCGCTTCGCGTCGAGCTCGGCGGCGACATCGGCCCCGCCGATCAGGTGGGCAGTTGCACCCGCGGCCAGCAGCTCGTCGTACAACGAGCGCTCCGACTTTTGCCCGGCACAGATGACCACGTGGTCTACCTCGAGCACCCTTGCCTCTCCCGGCTCGTCTTCCGTGGCGTCCACGCGGATGTGCAGGCCGGCGTCGTCGATCCGGTCGTAGGTGACGCCGGTCAGCATCGTCACGCCGGAGTCCTTCAGCACCGCCCGGTGCGCCCAGCCGGACGTCTTGCCGAGCCCCTTGCCGATCGCGCTCTGCTTGCGCTGGAGCAGGTACACCTCACGGGCCGGCGTCCGCGGCTTCTTCTCGGTGAGACCGCCGGGGTGGAGCGACGGGTCACCCACGCCCCAGTGGGCCATCCAGGCGTCGAGGTCCTCGGAGTCGTCGTGGGTGAGGAAGTGGCTGACGTCGACACCGATACCGCCGGCCCCGACGACGGCGACCCTGGCCCCGACGGCGACCCTGCCGGCGAGGACGTCGGCGTAGGACGCGGCCCGAGGGTGGTCGATGCCCTCGATCGTCGGGATCCGCGGGACCACCCCGGTGGCGACCACGACCTCGTCGTACCCAGTGAGCGACTCAGCGGTCGCCCTGGTGGACAGGCGTACGTCGACCCCGAGCACCTCCATCCGCCGGGTGTAGTAGCGCAGCGTCTCGGCGAACTCCTCCTTGCCGGGGATCTGCATGGCGAGCCGGAACTGGCCACCGACCGAGGGCGCGGCCTCGAACAGCGTGACCTGGTGCCCACGCTCGGCAGCGGTCACGGCCGTGGCCAACCCGGCGGGACCGGCGCCGACGACGGCGACCGACTTGGCGCGAGGCTTCGGCACCGGCAGCAGCACCAGCGAGGTCTCCCGGCCGGCACGCGGGTTCACCAGGCAGCTGGCGTGCTTGCGCTCGAACACGTGGTCCAGGCAGGCCTGGTTGCACGCGATGCAGGTGTTGATCTCGTCGGCGCGGCCGGCGGCGGCCTTGGCCACGAGATCGGGGTCGGCCAGGAGCGGCCGGGCCATCGAGACGAGATCGGCGGAGCCGTCGGCCAGCAGCTGCTCGGCCAGATCGGGGGTGTTGATCCGGTTCGATGCGCAGACCGGGATCCCGACCTCCGGTCGCAGCCTTGCGGTCGTGCCGGCCCAGGCTCCCCGAGGCACCTGGGTGATGATCGTGGGCACCCGGGCCTCGTGCCAGCCGATCCCGGTGTTGATCACCGAGGCCCCGGCGACCTCGAGGGCCTTGGCCAGGTTCACCACCTCGTCCCAAGTCTGCCCGTCCTGGACCAGGTCCAGCAGGGACATCCGGTACATCACCAGGAAGTCGTCGCCGAGTGCCTCCCGGGTGCGCCGGACCACCTCGACCGGGAAGCGCATGCGCTTCTCCGCGGACCCGCCCCAGGCGTCGGTGCGGTGGTTGGTCCGTGCGGCCAGGAACTGGTTGATCAGGTAGCCCTCCGAGCCCATGATCTCGATCCCGTCGTACCCCGCGCGTTGAGCGAGCTGGGCCGTGCGCACGAAGTCGTCGACCGTCCGCTCCACCCCGCGGGCCGAGAGCGCGCTCGGCTTGAACGGCGTGATCGGGGACTTCCGGGCCGAGGCGGAGACGCTGAACGGCGTGTAGCCGTACCGGCCGGCGTGCAGGATCTGCAGGGCGATGGCACCCCCTTCGGCGTGCACCGCGTCAGTGACCTGGCGGTGCCGGTCGGCGTGGCGTCGCCGCGTCATCATCGAGCCGAACGGCGTCAGCCAGCCGCGGACGTTGGGGGCGTAGCCGCCGGTCACGATCAGGCCTACCCCGCCCCGGGCGCGCTCGGCGAAGTAGGCCGCGAGCTGCGGCAGGTCCTTCGCGCGGTCCTCGAGCCCGGTGTGCATCGAGCCCATCACCACGCGGTTACGCAACGTGGTCCCGGAGACGGTCAGCGGCGCCATCAGATGCGGGTACGGCGTGCTCAACGGG
>JBFIWG010000074.1:0-12141 GCA_041606495.1 Nocardioidaceae bacterium | reverse complement strand
CGCAGACCGGCCTCGCCGGGCACAGCCTGGACCTGGGCACCGCCCAGACGCTCGAGGGCGCCCTCGACGCCCAGGCCGACTACGCCCGTACGACCACGTCCCCGGTGCTGCTCGGCTTCGGCTGGGACGAGACCCAGTGGCCCGAGGAGCGCTGGCCGACACGTGCGGAGGTCGACCGCGCTGTAGGGGACCGGCCGGCCTTCCTGGCGCGCATCGACGTGCACTCGGCGCTGGTCAGCTCGGCGTTCGTCGGCGCGATGCCCCAGGTGACCTCCGCCGACGGCTACGACCCGACCGGGCCGGTCTCCCGCGAGGCGCACCACGTGGCACGCGAGGGTCTCTTCCGGATGATCCCCGCGTCGGTGCGCGCGGACGCGATCGGGAGCGCCCTGAACGACGCCGCACGCAACGGGATCGGCATGGTGCACGAGCTCGGGGCGCCACACATCTCCCCGGCCGACGACTTCACCACGATCGAGGCACTGCGTGCGTGGGCGCCCCTGCCCGAGGTGGTCGGGTACTGGGGCGAGCTGAAGGGCGTCGACCGGGCCCGTGAGCTCGGCTGCGCAGGCGCCGCAGGTGACCTGTGCGCGGACGGCGCGATCGGCTCCCGGACCGCCGCGATGCGGGAGCCGTACGCCGACCGGCCCACCTCCGGGCACCTTTACGTCACGGCCGAAGAGGTCAAGGAGCACGTGATCGCGTGCACGCAGGCCGGGGTCCAGGCGGGCCTGCACTGCATCGGCGACCGTGCCGTCGCCGAGGTGGTCGAGGGGTTCCGTCTCGCGGCCGAAGTGGTGGGCGTGCCGGCGATCGTGCAGGCGCGGCACCGACTCGAGCACGTCGAGATGGCCAGCGCTGAGGACATGGCCACCCTGGGACAGTTCGGGATCACCGCCAGCATGCAGCCGCGGTTCGACGCGCTCTGGGGTGGCCCGGACTCGCTGTACGCCCAGCGGCTCGGTGTCGAGCGGGCGCGGCCGATGAACGCGTTCGCGTCGCTGAACCGCGCCGGCGTGGCCCTCGCGTTCGGGTCCGACACCCCGGTCACCGGGTTCGACCCCTGGGGCGGGGTGCGCGCCGCGGCCTGGCACCACACCGAGGACGAGCGGATCACGGTCCGCGCCGCGTTCAACGCCTACACCCGGGGCGGCTGGCGCGCCGCGCGCCGGGACGAGGGCGGGGTGATCGCCCTGGGCGCTCCAGCCAGCCTCGCCGTGTGGGACGTTCCCGGTGACCTGATGGTGCAGACCCCGGACGCACGGGTCGCGGCCTGGTCGACCGACCCGCGGGCCGGCGTACCCCAGCTGCCGGACCTGCACCCCGAACTCGACCTCCCGACCTGCGTGCTCACCCTGGTGCAGGGTCGGACAGCCTTCGAAGAAACAGGAGCTCTGCAATGGCGCGGGGAAAGCTAGACCTCGATCCGGTCACCGTCCGGAAGGCGCGCACGCTGGCGCGTCAGGCCGGTCGACCGATCGTGTCCATGGCCAAGAAGCACACCACCGTCTCGGTCGAGCGGGCCACCCTGCGGCTCGCCGGCCTGCAGGGCGCGGACGCCGACGGCATCCCGTGGGTGAACCGGCTGCTCGACTCGGTCCGGGGCGACGTCGGCATCGAGCACGGCATCGCGCTCCCGGTCTGGGACGCGCTGGTTCGCGGCGAGGCCGACGACCTGTCCGCCCTTGCCCAGAAGGCCTCGGCCGGCTCGGTCCGGTTCCGGCTTCCCGAGGGCCGCGACGAGATCCGCGCGAAGGCGGCTGCCAAGCGGTCGGTCGGTACCGGCATCAAGCAGCTGGACGCGCGGCGCCGCGAGCGGGACCGGCTGGTCAAGAAGTGGGGCGACCCGAAGCAGAAGCCGTGGATCTACCTGATCGTGGCCACGGGCGACATCTACGAGGACATCCCGCAGGCGCAGCAGGCCGCCCGCGAGGGTGCCGACGTGATCGCGGTGATCCGGTCCACCGGCCAGTCGCTGCTCGACTACGTTCCCGAGGGAGCGACCCGGGAGGGATTCGCGGGCACCTACGCGACCCAGGAGAACTTCCGGCTGATGCGGGAGGCGCTCGACCAGTCCAGCGCCGAGCTCGGTCGGTACGTCCGGCTGACCAACTACGCCTCGGGCCTGTGCATGCCCGAGATCGCCTCCCTGGCCGGGCTGCAGCGGCTCGACATGATGCTCAACGACTCGATGTACGGCATCCTCTTCCGCGACATCAACCCGATCCGCACGTTCGTGGACCAGCGCTTCAGCCGCCAGGTGCACGCTCGAGCCGGCATCATCATCAACACCGGCGAGGACAACTACCTGACCACCGCGGACGCGGTCGAGGCCGCCCACACAGTGACGGTGTCGCAGCTGCTCAACGAGTACTTCGCCAAGGAGGCGGGCCTCGAGGACTGGCAGCTCGGCCTGGGCCACGCGTTCGAGATCAACCCGGACCTGCCCGACAGCTTCCGGATGGAGCTCGCGCACGCCATGCTGGCTCGCGACCTGTTCCCGAACGCGCCGCTGAAGTGGATGCCACCCACGCGGCACATGACCGGGGACGTGTTCCGCGGCTACCTGCTCGACGGGTTCTTCAACCTGGTCGGTGCACTGACCGGGCAGGGCATCCTGCTGGTCGGGATGATGACCGAGGCGGTCGTGACCCCGTGGCTCTCCGACCGCGACCTGGCCCTGCAGAACGTCCGCTACGTGATGAACGCGGCCGGGAACCTGCACGAGGACTTCCGCCCGGCGCCGGACGGCTTCATCGCCGATCGGGCACGGACGGTGCTAAGCGAGAGCATCGAGCTGCTGGAGCGGATCATCGCCCACGAGGGCAAGCACGGTCTCCTGGAGGCGATCGCCGACGGCACCTTCGGCCTGATGAAGCGGCCGGCCGACGCAGGTCGCGGCCTCGACGGTGTCGCCAAGAAGGCACCGGGCTACTACAACCCTGCGAGCGAGATGCTGGAGGCGGGACGATGACCACTACCGAGACCGGAACGATCGTCCGTCCCTACGGCGACACCACGGGCGACGGCATGGTGCAGCTCTCGTTCACCCTGCCGATCCCGCACTCCAAGGTCGCGGAGGGCGCTGCAGCGCAGCTGGCCAACAAGATGGGCATGGACCCCGCGCTGGTGGTCCACGCCAAGCCGATGGGCCCCGACTTCACTTTCTTCGTCGTCTACGGACGCGTCAACCACCTCGTGGACACCTCCAAGGTGGAGGTCGTCGAGCGCGACTACCCGCTGCTCACCCCCAAGGAGGTGAACCTCGCGGTCAAGAAGGCGCTGCGCCGCCGTCTGGTCGTGGTCGGCGGCTGCATCGGCACCGACGCCCACACCGTCGGCATCGACGCCATCTTGAACATCAAGGGGTTCGCGGGGGAGAAGGGCCTGGAGTACTACCGCGAGGTCAAGGTGGTCAACCTCGGCGCCCAGGTCTCCGTCCCACAGCTGGTCGCCCGCGCTCGCGAGGAGAAGGCCGACGCCGTTCTCGTCTCCCAGGTGGTCACCCAGCGCGACGCGCACATCATCAACACCAAGGAGATGTCGGCGGCGTTCCGGGAGGCCTACCCTGCGGACCGCCGGCCGGTCCTGATCGTGGGAGGCCCCCGCTTCGACGAGAACATGGCCGACGAGCTCGGGGTGGACCGGGTGTTCGCCCGGGGTACGACGCCCGGCGAGGTGGCCAGCTACCTGGTCGACGAGATCGTGAACAAGCGAAAGAAAGTGAAGGTCTGAGCACGTGACCGAGACCCCTGACCCCCGGCTGGGCCTGACCGTGAGCCACCGGCGGTACGTGCCCTACTCCCACGCCCACTACGCCGGCAACCTGGTCGACGGCGCCTACTCACTCGGCCTGTTCGGTGACGTTGCCACGGAGGTCTGCATCCGCACCGACGGCGACGAGGGGCTGTTCGCGTCCTACTCCGACGTGCAGTTCGCCGCCCCGGTCCGGGCGGGCGACATCCTGGAGGTCACCGGACGGGTCGTGCGGGTAGGCAGCCGGTCGCGCACCATCGAGTTCGTCGCGACGGTGGTCGGGCGGGGACGTCCGGAGGTCTCGGAGTCGGCGGCCGCCATGCTCGAGGACCCGATCGTCGCCACCACGGCAACCGGCACGGTCGTCGTACCGGCGCGCGGCTGAGTCCCCCGGAGGGCCAGCTACTGCGGCGTGTCGTCGTCAGACACGCCGCAGATCGTAAAAAACCGTAGATTTGCCGGACTTTGCGTGGCCCCGCTGACCTGCGCCTTTGCGCAATTTCCCTGCTCAACGGGCTATTGACAGACTTGTCCCACGCTCGGCAGAGTTCCGTCGTCCCACCAAGCAGGCCGACTCGGCGCGTTGACGTCCAGGTGGCCGCGGGACCAGGTCGGGTACCACGAACCTGGGTCCTCGCGGTTCCCGGAGGTCGGCGGCGCCGAGACGGGGGAAGACACGGAAAGAGTCCGGTGCCCAGTAGACAACGGGCCCGACTCTCGCAGCCAGCGGGAGCGGGTTCGGTCCGAAGGGTCCGGACTCTTTTCGTTTGCCGCTCAGCGGTAAGTTGTGCATGAACGGCCTCACCCGTCCGGGGTGCGATGTGGCCACGGACGAGCAGAACTGGGAGGCGTACGTCGATGCCACTGCTTGCTCGTCTCGTGGTGGCCGCGCTCGCCGGGATCGCCGCCGGCGCCGCGTTCGAGCCGTTCGGGCTGGTGGCGCTCCTGCCGATCGCCGTGGCTGCTCTCACCCTTACCCTTCGCGGCGTGACCAAGCGGCGTGGCTTCGTGCTCGGCACCGGGTTCGGGACCGCCTTCATGCTGACGCTGCTGCCCTGGATGCAGGTGATCGGCGCGGATGCCTGGATCATGCTGTCGGTTTTCCAGGCGTTCTACTACGGACTCCTGGGTGCGACCACCGTCGTGGTGCTGAGGTTGCCCTGGTGGCCGCTTTGGGCGGCCGCGCTGTGGGTGGCCGTCGAGATGCTGCGCTCCACGGTGCCGTTCGGCGGGTTCCCCTGGGGCCGGCTCGCGTACGCGACGGTGGACACGCCCGTCGCCGACCTCTTCACGCTCACCGGTGCCGCCGGTGCGACGTTTGCGGTGGCCCTGGTCGGGACGTCGGCCGCCTGGGCGGTCGCGGTGGCCCGTCGTACGCCGGTGCGAGCCGCTGCCGCGGTGGCCGCGGCGGCGGTCGTCGCGGTCTCGGGCAGCCTGGTCCAGCCGCAGGTGGCGGAGGCCGCCGGTGAGCCGGCCGGCCAGGTCACGGTCGCAGCGGTGCAGGGGGACGTCCCGGGGGAGGGCATGGACGCGTTCGCCGAGCGTCGGGCGGTGCTGAACAACCACGTGCAGGCAACCCGGGACTTCGCAGGCGAGGTGGTCGGCACCGATGAGCAACCCGACCTGGTGATCTGGCCCGAGAACTCCACCGACATCGACCCCTTCGCAGACCCGACGGTCTTCGCCGACATCCAGGGCGCCGTCGACGCCATCGGCGTGCCGGTGCTGGTCGGCGCGATGGTCAGCGGGACCGAGCCGAGCGACGTGCTGAACCAGGGCATCGTCTGGGAGCCCGGCACCGGCCCGGGGGAGCGGTACTCCAAGACGCACCCGGTGCCGTTCGGTGAGTACATCCCCTTCCGCGACGTGATCGCGAAGTTCTTCACCCGGTTGGACCAGATCCCGCGGGACATGGTGCCGGGCACCCGGCCCGGGGTCCTGCCGATCGCGGGTACGACTATCGGGGACGTGATCTGCTTCGAGGTCGCCTACGACGAGCTGGTGCGCGACGTCGTCAACGGCGGAGCCGACCTGCTCGTGGTGCAGACCAACAACGCCACCTACATGGGCACCGGTCAGGTGGAGCAGCAGTTCGCCATCGCGCGGCTGCGAGCCATCGAGACCCACCGGTACGTCGTGGTCGCCGCGACGAACGGCGTGTCCGGGATCATCGCCCCGAGTGGTGAGGTGGTGGCGAGGGCGGAGACCCGCACGCAGGCCGTCCTGCTGGAGTCCCTGCCGCTGCACGACGACATCACCGCCGGCGTCCGCTGGGGATCCACCGTCGGGCTGCTCCTGACCCTGGTCGCGGCCGGAGCGGTCTCCGCCGGTATCGCTCGGCACCGTCGCCGGCGCCGGACCGAGGCCCGGAGCGACAGCACCACCACCGACCCGGTGGTGCGGGCATGAGCACGGGTCGCATGGTGATGGTCATCCCGACCTACAACGAGGCCGACAACCTGGCCTGGATCATCGGACGGCTCCGCGATGCCGTGCCCGAGTCCGACGTACTCGTGGTCGACGACGGATCGCCTGACGGCACCGGAGAGCTGGCGGACATGCTGGCGGCCGAGGACGACGCGGTTCACGTCGTGCACCGCACCGAGAAGGCCGGCCTCGGCGCGGCGTACCTGCACGGCTTCGCCGTGGCCCTGGAGCACGGGTACGACGTGATCGGGGAGATGGACGCGGACGGCTCGCACCAGCCCGAGGAGCTGCCGCGGCTGATCGCGGCGCTCGAGGACACCGACGTGGTGCTCGGCTCCCGCTGGGTCCCAGGGGGATCGGTGCTCAACTGGCCCAAGCACCGCGAGGCGCTGTCCCGAGGCGGCAACCTCTACACGCGGATGCTGCTCGGGATCCCGGTCCGTGACGCCACCGGAGGGTTCCGGCTGTTCCGGCGCAGTGCGCTGGAGGCCATCGACCTGGCCAGCGTGCGGTCCGTCGGGTACTGCTTCCAGGCCGACCTGGCCTGGCGCAGCGTCCAGGCGGGCCTGCGCGTGCGCGAGGTACCGATCGAGTTCGTCGAGCGCGTCCGGGGCGAGTCGAAGATGAGCCCGGAGGTGGCCAAGGAGTCGCTGAGGCGGATCACCGCCTGGGGCGTGCAGGAACGACGCCGCCGGGTGCGCGACGTATTCTCGAACAGGTAAGCCCGCCGAGCACGCTCGAGGTGAGAAGCACATGAGACGCAGGATCCCCTGGGGGGCGCTGGCCGTCGCGTTCGTCGTCCTGCCGCTGGTCGAGATCTACCTGCTGATCCAGCTCGGGCAGGCCATCGGGGCGGCCTGGGCGATTCTCCTGCTCATCGCCGACAGCGTGCTGGGAGCGGTGCTGGTCAAGCACGAGGGCTCCCGGGCCTGGCAGGCGCTGAGGACCGCGCTGCAGAGTGGCAAGATGCCGGCCCGTGAGATAGCCGACGGTGCCCTGATCCTGGTGGGCGGGACGCTGCTGCTGACTCCGGGGTTCCTGACGGACGCGCTGGGGTTCTTCTTCATCCTGCCGTTCACCCGGCCGGTGACAAGGCGACTGTTGACCCGGGTGATCGCCCGCCGGTTCCTTGGCGGTCCGGGAGGACCCGGGACACAACAACGCCCCGGACCCGATTCAGTGGTCCAGGGCGAGGTCGTCGACTAGGTCGGACGCGACCGCGTTCGAGCTGGGCTCAGGCGGTCTGCTTGCCCTTCGACTTGCGCGGGCGGTGCAGGTGCGCCGGGCCGATCTCTCCGCCGCGGAGCAGGTCCAGACGCTCGGCGAGAATGTCCTCGAGCTCCTTGACGGAGCGACGCTCGAGCAGCATGTCCCAGTGCGTCCGGGCGGGCTTCTCGTTCTTGGCCTCCGGCTGGGTGCCGTCCTTGCTCAGTGCCTCGGCGCCGCAGCGCGGGCACTCCCACACGGCCGGAACCTCGGCCTCGGCAGCCATGGGGATCTCGAACTCGTGCCCCTGCGGGCACTCGTAGCCCACCTGCTGCCGTGCCGCGAACTCGATGCCGCGCTCGTCCTCAAAGCTCTGGCCCCCCAAGCGGGCGCCGCGCAGTGTCCGCTCTCCCATGAGCCACCTCCTGGTGTTGGTTTTCCCCGTGTCACGTAAAAAGACGGGTAGTTCTCCACGATAGGACCTGAACCACCGTCGTCTACAACTCACAACGAACCATCTGCTGCGGAGATTCCCGCTCAGACCGCCCCAACCTGTGGGCCATCACACTTAATACCCGAGCCGCGAGGCTTCACACCTCGTCAGACGACCGCCGGCGGGGTGTTTCCCGCCTCACGGATGCCGCGGACCGGGTCCACCTTGGCGAGCAGCACCCCGCCGATCACGAAGAAGGCGATCAGCGCCAGGATTGCCGGCCGGTAGGAGTCGGTCAGCTGGTGGACCAGTCCGAAGATCAGCGTGCCGAGCCAGCTGGTTCCTCGCTCGGCGGCCTGGTAGAGGCTGAAGTACTCCGCCTCGCGACCCTTGGGGATGAGCAGGCTGTAGAAGGACCGGGAGAGCGCCTGCGTGCCGCCGAGCACAATGCCGATGGCCACGGCCATCGCCAGGAACAGGGTGAGGTTTCGTGCCGGAAGGAAGAACGCGACGGTGACGATGGCCATCCAGACCACGAGGCCGCCCAGGATCACCTTGCGGGCCCCGACCCGTTCGGCCAGCTTGCCGAAGAGCAGCGCCCCGAAGAAGGCCACGAACTGGACCATCAGGATGGTGGCGATCAGCACGGAGGTGCCGAAGCCCAGCTGCTTCTCGCCGTACACCGAGGAGGAGACGATCACGGTCTGGATACCGTCGTTGAAGAACAGGTAGGCCAGGAGGAAGGTGAGCGTCACGGGGTAGTTGCGCAGGTCCTTCAGGGTGGCCGCGAGCTGCCCGAAGCTCTGCTTGACCAGCGAGCCGCTCTCGGGCTCGAGGTTGACCGGCGGGCGGTTCCGGATGCCCAACCACGGGATCAGCGTGAAGCCGCCCCACCACACCGCGGCGGAGAGCAGGCTGACGCGGACCGCCAGCGCGGTGCTCAGGCCGAGGCTGTCGTGCAGGGTCACCACGCCCAGGTTGATGGCCAGCAGCAGTCCGCCGCCGAGATAGCCCAGCGCCCAGCCGCGCGAGGACACCCGGTCCCGCTCGTCGGGTGTGGAGATCTGGCACATGATCGCCTCGTAGACGACCAGGGACGACCCCAGGCACACGTTTGCCACGAACAGGAGCCCAGCGCCGAGCTGCCAGTTGGACCCGGTGACGAAGAACATCGCGGCTGCCGCGGCGCTACCGGTCCAGGCGAACCCGGCCATGATGTTCTTCTTGCGCGCCGACCGGTCGGCGAACGCGCCCACGATGGGGAGCAGCAGCGCGGAGATCACCGTGGAGAGCGTGATCACGTAGAACACCAGCGAACCGGCGGAGACGCTCAGGAAGCCGAGCAGCGCGAGGTCGCGCGTGCAGGGAGCCTCGACGGTCCCGGGCGCGCCGCACGCGGCGGTCTCCGCCACCGAGGTGAGGTACGGCGCGAACAGCACCGTCGCGACCGTGGTGACGTAGGCAGAGTTGGCCCAGTCGTAGAAGTACCAGGCGCGCTGCTCCTTGCGGCGCTCAGCGGGGGTGAGGGCTGCCGCCCCCGGGGGACTGCCGGCGCCGGTCTGCGTCACGGGGTGGCTCCCATCCATTGGCCGCGCTCGATCAGGACGTCTCGCAGAAGATCGGTGCGGTCGGTCATCAGTCCGTCGACACCCATGTCGAGGAGCTCGTGCATCTCCTCGTGGTCGTCGATGATCCAGACGTGGACGTGCCGACCGAGGGCGTGCGCCCGGGTGACCAGCTCCGGGGTGACGATGTTGAGCCGTCCCCGCTGCGACGGCACCTGCAACGCGGCGGCGCCGCTGCGGACCACGGCGTCGATCAGCCGCTTCGAGGGGAGGTACCGGAAGAGGCCGACGTCCAACGGGCCCGCCGCCGTGGCGACCGGGGTCCCCAGCTCGGTGCGGAACCGGGCGATCCGGCGCTGGGAGAACGACCCGACGCAGATCCGGTCCACGGCACCCATCGCGGTGATCATCTCGGCCAGCGGCGTGACAGCCGCCTCCGACTTGATGTCGATGTTGAACCGCGCTTCGGGGAACTCCTCGAGCAGCGACTGCAGGGTGGGAATCTCCTCCCGGCCGCCGATCAGGGCCTTGGCCAGGTCGGCGTGGGCGTGGGCCGCGATCGGGCCGCTGTGCTCGGTGACGCGGTCGAGGACGTCGTCGTGGAAGGCGAGGAGGACGCCGTCGCTGCTGGCGTGCACGTCGGTCTCGAGGTACTGGTAACCGAGGTCCACCGCATGCCGGAACGCGGTGAGGGTGTTCTCGAGGCCCTCGATCTCCGGGTGGTAGGAGCCGCCCCGGTGCGCAAACGCCAGCACCGCCCCCGGCTGGTCGAGGGCCGAGTCCAGGAACGGGAATCCGGTGCGCGGACGGTTCACCCTGCCAGTATCCATCGGCCTGCCGCCCGGCCCCGTCATTTCTCTCGACATGCACCCATCCTCGCGAACCGGGGGAGTGCGGCACATCCGTTCGGCTACTCAGGTGCGTTGCTCGTGCGCCTCTGCCGTCGAGGGGAGTACCGTCGGCACCGTGAACGACATGACCTGCCCCAAGTGCCAGTCAAGGATGGACACCCGAACCCAGGGCGACATCACCGTGAACAAGTGCTCTGCGTGCAACGGGATCTTTCTCGAGCGCGCCGATCTCGGTGGTCTGATCGAGGCCGAGAACGACTGGCACGCCGGTGCCGGGGGCCCGCACACCGAGCCGCTGCCGCGCATCACGCCGGACATGACGATGCCGCCGCCGAGCAAGCCGCGCGCCCGCTCCTACATCGAGACGCTCTTCGGCTGAGTGTCTCGGCAGCCGGCCCGGTAGCCGACGAACGACGAACGGCGCCACATCCGCTCACGTGAGCAGGTGTGGCGCCGTTCGTGTGCGTACGACGGGCGCTGGTCAGATGTCGCGGAAGGTCTGGATCCGGGCTCCGAGCTGGTTGAGCCGGGTCGCGAGGTCCTCGTAGCCACGGTTGATCACGTAGACCGAACGGAGCACCGACGTACCCTTCGAGGCCAGCATCGCCAGCAGGATCACCACGGCGGGGCGCAGCGCCGGCGGGCAGACGATCTCCGCGCCTGACCAGTGCGTCGGGCCCTCGATCATCACGCGGTGCGGGTCGAGCAGCTTGACCTGCGCGCCGAGCTTGGTCAGCTCGGTCAGGTAGATCGCCCGGTTCTCGTAGACCCAGTCGTGGAGCAGCGTCTGCCCCTCCGCGACGGCGGCGATCACCGCGAAGAAGGGGAGGTTGTCGATGTTGAGGCCCGGGAACGGCATCGGGTGGATCTTGTCGATGGGGGAGTGCAGCTTCGAGACCTTGGTGGTGATGTCGACCAGACGGGTGTTCCCGTTCGCGGCGACGTACTCGTCGCCGCGGTGGTAGTTGAAGCCCATCTCCTCCAGCAGCGCGAGCTCGATCTCGAGGAACTCGATCGGGACGCGGCGGATGGTGATCTCGGACTCGGTGACGATCGCCGCGGCGAGCAGCGACATCGCCTCGATCGGGTCCTCCGACGGCGCGTAGTCCACGTCGGCGTCGATCTCGGGCACGCCGTGCACGGTGAGCGTCGTGGTCCCGACGCCGTCGATGCGCACGCCCAGCTTCTCCAAGTAGAAGCACAGATCCTGGACCATGTAGTTCGGGCTGGCGTTGCGGATCACGGTGACGCCGTCGTGGCGCGCGGCCGCGAGCAGGACGTTCTCGGTGACGGTGTCGCCGCGCTCGGTGAGCACGATCGGTCGGGTCGGTTCGATCGCCCGGTTGACGGTCGCGTGGTAGCTGCCCTCGGTGGCCTTGACCTCGAGGCCGAAGGGCCGCAGCGCGGTCATGTGGGGCTCGACGGTGCGGGTGCCCAGGTCACAGCCGCCGGCGTACGGCAGGTCGAAGACGTCCTCGCGGTGCATCAGCGGGCCGAGGAACATGATGATCGAGCGGGTACGACGGGCCGCCTCGGCGTCGATCTTGCTCAGGTCGAGGTCGGCCGGCGGGATGATCTCGAGGTCGTTCTCGTCGTTGAGCCACCGGGTCTGCACCCCGATGCTGTTCAGCACCTCGAGCAGCCGGTTGACCTCCTCGATGCGGGCCACCTTGCGCAGGGTGGTCCGGCCGCGGTTGAGCAGGGACGCGCACAGGAGCGCGACGCCGGCGTTCTTCGACGACTTCACGTCGATGCTGCCGGACAGGGTGGTGGGGCCGGTGACGCGCAGGTGCACCGGTCCGCCGCCGAGGGAGACGATCTCGGAGTCGAGGGCCTCGCCGATTCGCGCCAGCATCTCCAAGCTGAGATTCTGGTGGCCACGCTCGATGCGGTTCACTGCGCT
>JBFIWG010000073.1:0-12178 GCA_041606495.1 Nocardioidaceae bacterium | reverse complement strand
GTCACAGGCGGCGCACGCCGAGGCGAACATCATCTTCGGTGCGACCATCGACGACGCCCTCGGCGACGAAGTCCGGGTCACCGTGATCGCGGCCGGCTTCGACGGCGGCATGCCGAAGCGTCGCGACAACGGCACCGTGCTCCGACGCGAGCCGGCTCCGCAGCAGACCCAGGCCGAGACCCGCGCTGCCGCTCAGACCGCCGCGCCACAGCGTCCGAGCGGTGCGGACTTCGCCACCTCGCAGCGGCCGGCCCAGCCCGAGCCGGCAAGGCAGAGCGCGCCGGCCGGTGAGCAGGCACGTCCTGCGAGCCGCCCGCAGCCGAGCCAGTCCACCCAGCCGACCCCGTCACAGCAGCCGGGCCAGGCGTCGCAGCCAGGTCAGTCGCAGCCGGGCCAGTCGCAGCCGGTGCAGCCCTCGCAGCCGCCCCGCGCCCCGCGTCAGGTCCAGTTCGACGACGACGACCTCGACATCCCCGACTTCCTCAAGTAGGCCGGGGTAGCGACCACTCGTGTTTGCGTTCCAGGACACGCGGGGCCCGGTCGCCGTCGCCTTCACCGACCGGCACGGCGGGGTCAGCGAGGAGCCCTACTCCTCGCTGAACCTCGCCCAGTCCGGCGGTGACTCGCCGGTGCTGATCGAGGAGAACATCCGCCGGGCCACCGCAGCCTTCACCGCCGGGGGTACGACGGACCCGGTGCGTGTGGTCCGGATGCACCAGGTCCACGGCGCCAACGTCGAGGTCATCGGCGCCCACGTGTCCGACGACGTCGTCCCCGAGGCCGACGGGTTGGTGACTGCCGCCGCGGGAGTCGTGCTCATGGTCCGGGTGGCGGACTGCGTGCCGGTCCTTTTCGCGGACGTCGAGAGCGGCGTCGTCGGGGCGGCGCACGCCGGTCGTCCGGGAATGGTCGCGGGGGTCGTTCCTGCCACAGTCGCCCGGATGCGCGAGCTGGGAGCCGACCGGATCACCGCCTGGGTCGGTCCGCACGTGTGCGGTAGCTGCTACGAGGTGCCAGAACAGATGCGCGAGGAGGTGGTCGCCGTGGTGCCCGAGGCCTTCGCGAAGACCTTCTGGGGCACGCCGGCTGTCGATGTGGGCGCTGGTGTGCGAGCCCAGCTCGCGGCGGCCGAGGTCGAGGTGGTCGACGCGGCTCGCTGCACGATCGAGGACGAGAACCTGTACTCCTACCGGCGGCAGGGGACTGCCGCGGGTCGGTTCGCCGGCCTGGTGTGGGTCCGGCCGTGAGCGAGCGTCGCGAGGAGATCGCGCAGAACCTGGCCGCGGTGCACAAGCGCGTCGCGGCTGCCTGCGCCGACGCCGACCGGGATCCGGACGAGGTGACGTTGACCGTCGTCACCAAGTTCTTCCCGGTGTCCGACGTACGCCTCCTCGCCGAGCTCGGGGTCCTGGACGTCGGGGAGAACAAGCATCAGGAGGCCGAGGTCAAGGCCGCGGAGACCCAGGACCTGGGGCTGCGCTGGCACTTCATCGGCAACCTGCAGAGCAACAAGGCGGCTGCGGTCGCTGCCTACGCAGATGTGGTCGAGTCGGTGGATCGGCCCAAGCTGCTCAAGGGCCTCGCCAAAGGGGCTCAGCAGCGGGGCAGCGTGCTCGACTGCCTGGTCCAGGTGAACCTGGACCGAGACGACGCTTCACGTCAGACCCGCGGGGGTGCAGCGCCCTCCGAGGTGGTCGCGCTCGCAGAACAGGTGGCCGCCACCCAGGGGCTCCGGCTCCGCGGTGTGATGGGTGTGGCGCCGCTGGGTGAGGACCCGGCACCGGCGTTCGAAAGACTGGCCGAGCTGGCCGCGCAGGTACGCCTGCTCGACCCCTCGGCGAGCTGGGTCTCCGCAGGAATGAGCGGGGACCTGGAGCAGGCCATCAGGGCCGGCGCGACACACGTGCGGATTGGCAGCGCGGTGCTCGGCCGGCGACCGGCCATCAAGTAGTGTCCAACGCACAAGCAAGCAGCGTCCTACCCGAGGGCGCGGATCGGAAGGCATGAGGTCATGAGCGGCGCAATGCGCAAAATGGGTGTGTACCTAGGCCTGCTCGAGGACACCGACCGCTTCGAGGACGATTACAGCTCCTACGACGAGTACGACGAGCGCGACCAGGCCCGTGCGGCCGACGTCGACCGGGCCGAGCCCGGGCGACCGACGCCCGTCGCGAGCCTCGCGGAGCGTCGTCGTCCCGCCCCAGGGCCGACGGGAGTCGTCGCCGAGCTTTCGCGGATCACGACGCTGCACCCGCGGACCTACAACGAGGCCCGCACCATCGGTGAGAACTTCCGCGAGGGCGTCCCGGTGATCATGAACCTCTCGGAGATGGACGATGCGGACGCCAAGCGTCTCGTCGACTTCGCCGCGGGTCTGGTGTTCGCCGTGCGCGGCACGATCGAGCGCATCACGAACAAGGTCTTCCTACTCTCCCCACCCAACGTGTCTGTGGCTGCTGAGGACAAGCAGCGCATCGCCGAGGGTGGATTCTTCAACCAGAGCTAGAGTTTCCCTGTGGTTAGCGCTGTCGCCTCGATCGTCTACCTGGTCCTGTGGCTCTTCATCGCCCTGTTGTTCGTGCGGTTCATCGTGGACTGGGTCCAGGTGTTCGCACGATCCTGGTCGCCGAAGGGGCCGATCCTGGTCCTGCTCGAGATCGTCTACACGATCACCGACCCGCCGATCCTGTTCTTCCGACGCTTCATCCCGCCGTTGCGTCTGGGCAGTGTCGCGCTCGATCTGAGCTTCATGATCGTGCTGATCATCTGCTACCTGTTGCTCTCCATCACCGGAAGTTTCATTTAGGCATTGACAAACCGGTCTGGAGGCTATCCTTCAAGAAGACCCGACAAATCGACAGCCCTGTGACGACCAGCGGCTCCATCCGGAGTACGGTGGGCGTGGCAGTGGCCAACAAGCCACACGTACAAGATTTCGACTACGAATTAAGGGTGAGGTCATGCCGCTGACGCCTGAGGACGTGAGCAACAAGCGCTTTACTCCCGTCCGCCTTCGCGAGGGCTACGACATGGGAGAGGTGGACCAGTTCCTCGATGAGGTCGAGGCAGAGCTCGCCCGACTGACTCGCGAGAACGAGGACCTCCGGTCCAAGCTGGCCAGCGCCCAGCAGGGCGGCGCCACGCCGGCTCCGGCCCCCGCGGCCGAGAAGGCACCGGAGCCGCAGAAGGCTCCCGAGCCGACCCCGCCGGCCCCTGCCCCGGCCCCGGCCGCGGCGGAGCCCACTCCCACCGAGACCATCAAGGTCGCCACCGTTCCCGAGGCCTCGAGCGCCGCTGCTCGCCTCCTCGAGATCGCGACCCGCAACGCCGACGAGCTCGTCGCCGACGCCAAGAACCAGGCCGACAAGATCGTCGGCGAGGCTCGCACCAAGGCCGAGCGCATGGAGTCGGAGGCGAAGAGCAAGGCGGACCGCATGGAGTCCGACGCACGCTCCCGCTCGCAGATGCTGGACTCCGAGACCGCCGAGCGTCGTCAGCAGCTCTTCGGTGACCTGGAGAAGGAGAAGGACAAGCTCAGCGCCGAGGTCGAGAACCTTCGTTCCTTCGAGCGCGAGTACCGCAGCCGCCTGAAGAGCTACTTCCAGCAGCAGCTGGAGGCGCTCGACGGCAACGGCGAGGGTGGCACGCTCAGCTCCAGCGACCACGCACCGAAGCGGCTGAAGTCGCTCCTCGGTGACGAGAGCGAGTCGCAGACCCAGCACGGCTGAGTCCCGAGCGACACAACGCAAAGAGGCCGGTCCCCGATGGGGGGCCGGCCTCTTTGCTGTGCGTCTCAGACCTTGGCGACGGAGAACCGCAGGCTCAGGTCCTCATCGTGTACGACGGACCCGTTCGGTGCCCCATCGACGGGAGCCCCTTCGCGCATCTCCACCGCGAGCACCTCTCCGGCGACGAGCTCGCCGTTCTCGCGCAGCGCCTCGGCGGTCTCACCGCTGGCCTCCCAGGTGAGCACGATCCGGTCGCTGACCTCGAAGCCGCTGTTCTTGCGCGCCTCCTGCACCAGGCGCACCACCTCGCGAGCGAGGCCGGCGCGGACCAGCTCGGGGGTCAGCTCGAGGTCGAGCGCGACGGTCTCGCCCTGCTCGTTGACCACCGACCAGCCCTCGCGGGGACGCTCGGAGACGATCACCTCGTCGGCGAGCACCTCGACTTCCTCGCCGTCGACGTGCACCGCGGCCTTGCCGTGCTCGGTGAGCGAGGCGGCGAGGCTGGCGGCGTCGGCGGCTGCGATCGCGTTCGCGACCTGTGGCGTGCGCTTGGCGAACCTCTTGCCCAGCGCCCGGAAGTTGCCCTTCGCGGAGTGGTCGACAAGATCCGCTCCGGCCGACGAGAGCGGCTCCAGGGCGCCGATGTTGAGCTCCTCGGCCACCTCGGCCCGCAGCTCGTCAGTGAGGCGGTTCCAGGCGGCCGACCCGACGAGGGCCCGACGCAGCGGCTGACGCGTGCGGACCTTGGCGTCGGCCCGCGCGGCACGGCCCAGCTCGACCAGGCGGCGGGACAGCGCGACCGACGAGGACAGCTCCTCATCGATGTCGGCGGCGTTGAAGTCGGGCCACTCGGCGAGGTGTACCGAGTCCGGAGCGGCGGGGTCGACCGGACGGACCACGTCCTGCCAGACCCGCTCGCTGATGAACGGTGTGATGGGCGCGAGCAGCTTGGTCACCGTGGCCAGCGTGTCGTGCAGAGTGGCCAGGGCGGCCGGGTCGCCGTCCCAGAAGCGTCGACGGGACCGCCGGACGTACCAGTTGGACAGGTCGTCGACGAACTGGGCCAGCAGGTTGCCGGCGCGCTGGGTGTCGAAGTTCTCCATCGCCTCGGTGACGCCGCGGACCAGCCGTGCGGTCTCGGCGTGCAGCCACCTGTCGAGGACGGGACGCTCGGCCACGGCCGGGACGTCGGCGCCGCCCGGCGTCCACTTCGCGGTGCGGGCGTAGAGGACGTGGAAGGCGACGGTGTTCCAGTACGTCAGCAGCACCTTGCGGACGGTCTCCTGGATCGTGGCGTGCCCGACCCTTCGCGCCGCCCACGGCGATCCGGAGGCGGCCATGAACCAGCGGACGGCGTCTGCGCCGTGCTGCTCCATCAGAGGGATCGGCTCGAGGATGTTGCCCAGGTGCTTGGACATCTTCCTTCCGTCCTCGGCCAGGATGTGACCCAGGCACAGCACGTTGCGGTACGACGACTGGTCGAACACCAAGGTCCCGACCGCCATGAGGGTGTAGAACCAGCCTCGTGTCTGGTCGATCGCCTCGGCGATGAAGTCGGCGGGGTAGGCGTCGGAGAACTTCGCCTCTGAACCCTCGGCGTGGGGATAGCCCCACTGGGCGAAGGGCATCGAGCCGCTGTCGAACCAGGCGTCGATGACCTCGGGCACCCGGGTCGCCTCGTCGCCACACTCCGGGCAGGCGAACGTGACCGCGTCGACGTACGGACGGTGCGGGTCGAGCTCGGACTGGTCGGTGCCGGTCAGCTCGGAGAGCTCAGCAAGCGATCCCACGCAGGTCTGGTGGCCGGCGGCGCAGCGCCAGATCGGCAGAGGTGTTCCCCAGTACCGGCTGCGCGAGAGCGCCCAGTCGATGTTGTTGTTGAGCCAGTCGCCGTACCTGCCCCACTTGATGGTGTCGGGGTACCAGCTGGTGTTCTCGTTCTCGCGGAGCAGTGCGTCCTTGATCTGGGTGGTCCGGACGTACCACGACGGCTGGGCGTAGTAGAGCAGCGCGGTGTGGCAGCGCCAGCAGTGCGGGTAGGAGTGCTCGTAGGCCAGGTGCTTGAACATCACGCCGCGCGACTCGAGGTCCTTCACCAGGTCGGCGTCGGCGTGCTTGAAGAACTGGCCACCCACCAGCGGGACGGACTCCTCGAAGTGCCCATCGGGGCGGACCGGGTTCACCACGGGGAGGCCGTAGGCCTTGCACACCACCATGTCGTCCTCGCCGAACGCGGGGGACTGGTGCACGAGACCGGTGCCGTCCTCGGTGGTGACGTACTCGCCCAGCACGACGAAGTGCGCGGGGTCAGGGAACTCGACGAGCTCGAAGGGCCGCTGGTAGCTCCAGCGCTCCATGTCCGCGCCGGTGACGGTCGCCTCGACCGTCCAGCCCTCACCGAGCACCGACTCGAAGAGCGGTTCGGCCACGACGAGCCTCTCGCTGCCGTCGCTCGCCACGACGTATTCGACGCCGGGGTGTACGGCGACCGCGGTGTTCGACACCAACGTCCAGGGCGTTGTGGTCCACACCAGCAGCGAGGCCGTGCCGGCGTACGGGCCGGAGGTCAGCGGGAAGCGGACGTACACCGACGGGTCGGTGACCGTCTCGTAGCCCTGGGCGAGCTCATGGTCGGAGAGACCCGTGCCGCAGCGGGGACAGTACGGCGCCACCCGGTAGTCCTCGACGAGCAGGCCCTTGCCGTGGATCTGCTTGAGCGCCCACCACACCGACTGGACGTAGTAGGGCTCCATCGTGACGTAGGCGTCGCTGGTGTCGACCCAGTAGCCCATGCGTTCGGTCATCTGCTCGAAGGCGTCGACGTGGCGCAGCACCGACTCGCGGCACTTGGCGTTGAACTCGGCCACCCCGAAGTTCTCGATGTCTCCCTTGCCGGAGAAGCCGAGCTCCTTCTCCACGGCCAGCTCTACCGGGAGTCCGTGGCAGTCCCAGCCGGCCTTCCGGTCAACACGGAAGCCCTGCATGGTCTTGAAGCGGGGGAAGACGTCCTTGAAGACGCGGGCCTCGACGTGATGGGTGCCGGGCATTCCGTTGGCGGTCGGGGGCCCTTCGTAGAAGGTCCACGAGTCGGCCCCCTTGTTGCGCTCGAGGGAGCGTTCGAAAGTCCGGTGCTCGCGCCAGAACTCGAGCATCTCGTGCTCGAGGGCGGGGAGGTCCACCTGAGGGGGAACGGGGCGGTACTCGTTCACGGGTCAGTCCTTCTGCCTTTGTCTGCCGGCCGAAGGGACGAGGACAGCCGATCGGCTGAACCCGCGGTACCACCCTCCTTGGTCATCTCACGCTGCCGATGACCCTCTCGTGGTTCACCGCTGTCGGTTCTACCCGCCCGGCGGACCGAGCGCTCTTCCGACGGCTCCGGGGTGATCTTCGAGTCCAGCCATCGCCCCCGGGCTCACACCCTCCCCGGGTCGCTCTCGGCTGTGCTGGACCTACTCGTCCCATCAACGCCTTGCGGTAGGCCCAAGTCTGCCAGAGAGCGACTGCGGTCCACACATGGGTTTTGTCCGACGGGGTCCCCCTTATGGCTCGGGTGGGGGAGATCATCTGATCACTTAGGGCGCGTTTAGTTGAATGGACCAAAGTCTCGGCATATCCTCGCGGCACGCGTGTGGCGGAAGCCACACTTTTCGGCTTTTGAGGGGGCCTTGCGTCATGGCACGCACGACCGCAAAGAAGATCGCCAGCAGGACTGCTGCGGCGGCCAAGAAGGTCACGTCGACGGTGGCGCGAACCACCTCGTCCTCGGCGCGGAAGTCCGCGGCGAAGAGCACCGCATCGAGCTCCACGAAGAAGGCGCCCGCCACCAAGACGCCGGCCAAGAAGGCGCCCGCGACCAAGGCCGCCGCCAAGCCCGTTGCCAAGAAGGCGCCCGCCACCAAGGCTGCCAGCAAGCCCGTTGCCAAGAAGGCGCCGACGACGAAGGCCGCCGCCAAGAAGGCGCCCGCCACGAAGGCCGCGGCAAAGACCACTCCCGCGAAGAAGGCCACGACGAAGGCCACGCCAGCCAAGACGGCTGCGAAGAAGGCGCCGGCCAAGACGGGTCCGGCCAAGAAGGCGACCGCCAAGAAGGCGGCAACCAAGACCGCGGTGAAGAAGCCCGCCGCGACCAAGAGCCCCGCGAAGAAGACGGCAGCCAAGACCACGTCCTCACGGACTGTGACCGCTCGGGCGGTCTCGAAGAAGCCCGCGGCCAAGAAGGCAGCCGGCGCGACCGCAGCAGCGAAGAAGGCACCCATGAAGAACGCACCGACCAAGAAGGCCCACGCCGAGACCCTCGCCGTCAAGGACGGTGAGAAGCCGTGGACCGCCAAGGAGCTGGAGGAAGTGCGCGGCGAGCTCAACGACTACGCCGACCGTCTGCGCCACGAGCTGCACGACGCCGAGGAGGAGCTGGCCGGGCTGATGCGCGACGCCGGTGACGGCGCCGGCAACGACCAGGCCGACGTGGGCTCGACGACCTTCGAGCGTGACCACGAGATGACCCTGGCCAACAACGCTCGAGAGATGCTGGCTCAGACCGAGCGGGCCCTCGCCCGGATCGACGACGGCACCTACGGCATCTGCGAGAGCTGCGGTCAGCCGATCGGGAAGATGCGAGTGATGGCTTTCCCGCGTGCGACACTGTGCCTGTCATGCAAGCAGCGCGAGGAGCGTCGCTGAACTCCAGCGACCAGTCGAACCCAGAGTCCGCAAGCCGACCTCGCCGTCGGTACCTTCCGGTCTTCTTCACGATCGCGGCGATCTTCTACGTCGTCGACGTGGTGAGCAAGGTCGTCGCGGTGGAGACCCTGACCGGTCGGCCTCCCGTCCAGGTCGTGGGTGAGTACCTCCAGCTCACCCTCGCGCGCAATCCGGGCGCTGCGTTCAGCACCGGTACGTCGTACACGCTGGCGCTGTCCTTCGTGGCGATCGCAGCGGTCTTGGTCGTGCTCTGGGTCGCTCGCCGGCTGGGCAGTCTCGGATGGGCGATCGGGCTCGGGTTCCTCCTCGCCGGTGTCATGGGCAACCTGACCGACCGGATCTTCCGTGAGCCGGGCCCGCTGCGCGGTCACGTCGTGGACTTCTTCATGTTCCCGAACTTCCCGGTGTTCAACGTGGCCGACATCTGCATCAACATCGCCGCGGCGACGATCATCATCCAAGCGCTGCGCGGCATCCGGGTCGACGGACTTCGTCACGACGACGTGGACGGTCCCGAGCAGGCGACCCAGTCGTGACCGCAGGTGACGGGATGGAGCGACGCAGCGTCATCGTTCCGGACGGTCTGGCCGGTGAGCGTCTCGATGCCGCGCTCGCGCGCATGTTCGGCTTCTCGCGTACCCGCGCGGCCGACCTGGTCAGCGCCGGACACGTCACCCTCGAGGGGCGACCGGGCGTCAAGTCCGACCGCGTCGAGGCAGGGGCATGGCTCGACGTCGAGATCCCGTCCCTGATCGACCCGGTGGCAGTGGTCCCCGAGACGGTCGAGGGGATCAAGATCATCCACGACGACGACGCGATCGTGGTGATCGACAAGCCCGTCGGGGTCGCCGTACACCCCAGTCCCGGTTGGAGCGGGCCGACTGTGGTCGGTCACCTGGCCGGCGCGGGTTTCCGGATCTCGACGAGCGGCGCCGCCGAACGGCAGGGGATCGTCCAGCGCCTCGACGTGGGCACCTCGGGGGTGATGGTCATCGCCAAGTCCGAGCACGGGTACTCCGTGCTCAAGAACGCCTTCCGGCACCGCACCGTCGACAAGGTCTACCACGCACTCGTGCAGGGACACCCCGACCCGCTGCGTGGCACCGTCGACGCGCCGATCGCCCGGCACCCGAAGTACGACTACAAGTTCGCGGTGATGGCTGGTGGCCGTGACAGCGTGACGCACTACGAAACCCTCGAGGCGCACCGGTTCGCCAGCCTGCTCGAGGTGCACCTCGAAACCGGTCGCACCCACCAGATCCGGGTGCACATGGCAGCGCTGAAGCACCCCTGCGTCGGGGACCTGACCTATGGCGCCGACCCGGTGCTCGCGAAGCGGGTGGGGCTCGAGCGGCAGTGGCTGCACGCCGTACGCCTCGGCTTCGAGCACCCCGACACCGGAGAGTACGTCGAGTACGAGTCCCCCTACCCGGAGGACCTGCAGCACGCGCTGGACGTGATCCGTGATGAGGTCTGAGGGCACCGACCTGGTTCTACGCCCGGCCGCCGAAGCCGACGCCCCGGTGCTCGCGGACCTGTTCCTCACCGCACGACGTGCGGCCGAGCCCGCCATGCCGCCGCCCGTGCACTCGCCCGCGGAGATCCATGCCTGGTTCGGTCAGCAGCTGGCCGCGGGACGTGAGGTGTGGGTCGCGGAGCATGCCGAGGGTGTCGTCGGCTACCTGATCATCGACGACGAGTGGCTCGACTCGCTCTACGTCCGTCCGGACCTGACCGGGCAGGGGATCGGGTCGCTCCTGATGGACCTGGCAAAGGGCCTTCGTCCCGACGGTTTCGGGCTGTGGGTCTTCGAGACCAACGTCGATGCCCAGCGGTTCTACGCCAGGCACGGCTTCGTGGTCGCGGAGCGGACCGACGGCTTGGACAACGAGGAGGGCGCGCCGGACCTGCGCATGGTGTGGGGCGGCGCCCTCGCCGACCTGCGGCAGAAGGTCGACGAAGTCGACGGCCGGCTCGCGCGACTGCTGGAGGAGCGTGCCGAGCTCACGGCCGAGATCCAGCGCTGGAAGGCGGTCCCGGGCGAGGCCGGCCGGGACCGTTCGCGCGAGGCGGAGATCGCCGAGCGGATGGGGGCCCTGGCGCCCCGGCTGGGGCGGGCTCGGATGGCCAAGATCATGGACGTGGTCATCGCGGCGAGCCTGGAGGCCGCAGATCCCCCGTGATCCCGGGAATGTCGGTCGGGTCTGCAACGATCTGGATCTCGGGTCACGTAGGCTGGCGCTCTTCCCCGAGATGTCGGCCGCGGGCTCGCCCGTTCGGCTGTTGTTCGTGGTGCGTAGGTAGAGGTTCGGGAAGGGGCTAGAAGCCTTCATGTCGGTGTCGTCGTCGGGATCCAACGACTCCTTTGTGCACCTGCACGTGCACACGGAGTACTCCATGCTCGACGGGGCCGCCCGGCTCGGCGCGCTGACCGAGCGGGCTGCGGAGCTGGGCATGCCGGCGATCGCGATGACCGACCACGGCAACGTCTTCGGCGCCTACGAGTTCTACAAGAAGGCCAAGTCCGCCGGCGTGAAGCCGATCATCGGCATCGAGGCCTACTTCACGCCCAACATCTCCCGCTTCGACAAGCGGGGCGTCAACTTCTACGACGGCGGCTCCGACGACGTCTCGGCGCGCGGTGCGTACACCCACATGACGCTGCTCTCGGAGTCCACCGAGGGCATGCACAACCTCTTCCGGCTCTCCACGGGTGCCTGGCGCGACGGCTTCTTCAAGCACCCGCGGATGGACCGCGAGCTGCTGGCTCAGCACAGCAAGGGCATCATCGGCACCACCGGCTGTCCCTCAGGTGAGGTGCAGGTCCACCTCCGTTACGGCAACTACGCCGCCGCCCGGCAGACGGCCGCCGACTACCAGGACATCCTCGGCCGGGAGAACTACTTCCTCGAGCTCATGGACCACGGCCTCGACATCGAGAACCGGGTCCGCGACGGCCTGCTGCGGCTGGCCAAGGATCTGCAGATCCCGCTGCTGGCCACGAACGACTCCCACTACGTCAACCGCGAGGACGCCAAGTCCCAGGAGCACCTGCTCTGCATCAACTCCGGCAGCACGATGGACATCCCCGCCGGCGACGGTCCAGGGCAGCGGTTCGCCTTCAGCGGCGACGGCTACTACATCAAGTCCGCCCAGGAGATGCGGGCACTGTGGGCCGACAAGTACAACCTGCGTGAGGCGTGCGACAACACGCTGCTGATCGCCGAGCGCTGTGACGTCTCCTTCACCGAGGGCACCGGCACCTACATGCCACGGTTCCCCTGCCCGCCGGGGGAGAACGAGGACAGCTGGCTGGTCAAGGAGGTCGAGAAGGGCCTCCAGTTCCGCTACCCCGGGGGCGTGCCGGACGAGGTGCGCAAGCAGGCCGAGTTCGAGCTGGGCGTGATCACCCAGATGGGGTTCCCCGGCTACTTCCTCGTCGTCGCCGACTTCATCAACTGGGCGAAGGACAACGGCATCCGCGTCGGTCCCGGCCGTGGCTCCGGTGCCGGCTCGATGGTCGCCTACGCGCTGCGGATCACCGACCTGGATCCCCTCAAGCACGGACTGATCTTCGAGCGCTTCCTCAACCCTGACCGCGTCTCGATGCCCGACTTCGACATCGACTTCGACGAGCGTCGGCGCGGTGAGGTGATCAGGTACGTCACCGAGAAGTACGGCGACGACCGGGTCTCCTACATCGTCACCTACGGCACGATCAAGGCGAAGCAGGCCGTCAAGGACTCCTC
>JBFIWG010000072.1:0-12182 GCA_041606495.1 Nocardioidaceae bacterium | reverse complement strand
TGGAAGAAGACGTCGCCGGGCTTCATCTCCTCGATCGGGTAGTCGCGGACCACCGGGTGCACCAGAGCGGAGTACGACCGGCCGGTCAGCTTCCGCAGGTTTCGGTCGTGGATGCCGGCCCGGTAGTCGTGCGCGTCCCGGATCATCGGAGAGCGGCTGGTGCGACCGATGGCGGTCTCAACCTCCATCTCCACCGAGGCGAGGTAGCCCTCGATGATCTCGACCAGGATCGGGTCCGGAGCGCTGCCCGTCTCCGTCAGTCGGTAGGCCTGCTGCGTCATCGGGGTCATGAGGTTGCTCCGTCCGTCTTGCGGGTGATGATGAGGTTGCCGTAGGTGTCGACGCGGGCCGTGAAGCCCGGGTGCAACGGCACGGTGGAGCTGAACTCCTCGAAGATCGCCGGTCCCTCGACGACGTCGCCGGCGCCGAGCCGGGCCCGGTCGTAGACCGGGGTCTCCTCCCAGTCCTCGAAGTAGACCTGGCGGGAGCCGGTCTTCGCGGTCTCCGACCCCGTGCCCTTGGCGATCTCGCGCACCTCGGGCTTGCGGATCGGGCCGATTCCGGTGACCCGCAGGTTCACCCACTCGACCTCCTGGCGCACGTCGTCGCGGAAGTCGTAGCCGTAGAGCACCTTGTGCTCGTCGTGGAAGGCCTGCGCGACCGCGGCGAAGGTCTCCTCGTCGACAGTGCCGCCGGGCACCTCGACCCGCACCTCGTAGGCCTGGCCGTAGTAGCGGACGTCTACGGTGCGGACGAACTTGCGCTCGCCCTCGTCGAAGCCCTCCCGTGCCAGCGCCGCGTCGGCCTTGCCGGCCAGGTCGTCGAAGAAGCCCTGCACCTCGGCGGGGACCAGCGTCGACTGCCGCGCCACAGCGGTCTGCACGTAGTCGTTGCGCACGTCCACCGTCAACAGGCCGTACGCCGACAGGTTGCCGGGGTTCAGCGGGACGAGGACGCCCTGCAGGCCGAGGATGTCGACCAGCCGGCACGCCAGCAGCGACCCGGAGCCACCGAAGGTGACCATGGTGAAGTCGCGGACGTCCAGGCCCCGGTTGACGGTGATCTGGCGCAGCGCGTTCGCCTGGTTCCAGGCCGAGATCTCCAGCACGCCGGTAGCGCACGCCTCCAGGCTCAGGCCGAGGTCGGAGGCCAGCTTCTCCAGGCCGGAGCGGGCGAGATCCACGTCCAGCGGCACCTCGCCGCCGAGCAGGTGCGGTGGGATCCGGCCGAGCAGCACGTGCGCGTCGGTGATGGTCGGCTCGGTGCCGCCGATCCGGTAGCACATCGGGCCCGGGTCGGCTCCGGCCGAGTGCGGTCCGACCTTCAGCGTTCCCTCGGGCGAGATCCACGCGATCGAGCCGCCGCCGGCGCCGACGGTGACCACGTCGATCATCGGGATCTTGCTGGGGTAGGCGCCGACGTGGCCCTCGGTGGTCAGGGTCGGGTGGCCGTCGATCACGACGGTCACGTCGGTCGACGTACCCCCGCCGTCACAGGTGACGACCTGGGGGAAGCCGGCCTTCTCAGCGACGACTGCTGCGCCGAGCGCACCCGCCGCCGGCCCGGACAGCACGGTGGTGATCGGCTGGTGCACGACCTCCTCGGCGGACAGCACGCCGCCGTTGGACTTCATCACGTAGAACGGCACCGCGCGGGCGTCCTCGCCCTCCTTCGTGGTGAAGGCGTTCAGGTGACCGGTGATGTTCTCGACGTACCTGCGGATGTTCGGCTTCACGGCGGCGTCGACCAGCGTGGTGACGCTGCGCTCGTACTCGCGGTACTCGCGGAGCACCTCGCTGGAGATCGAGACGGTGGCCTCGGGGTGCTCGCGCTCGAGCACCTCCCGCATGGCGATCTCGTGCTCGTCGTTGGCGTAGGAGTGCAGGAAGCAGACACCGATGGTGTTGATGCCCTGGTCGCGGAACCAGCGGGCCGCGGCGACGGCGCTCTCCTCGTCGAAGGGCCGGACCTCGGAACCGTCCACGGCCAGCCGGCCACCTACGGTCTTCACGCGGTGCGCAGGCACGATCCGGTCCGGCTTCACCCAGAAGTAGGAGTTGCCGTAGCCGTCGGGGACGGACTGTCGGGCGATCTCGAGGACGAACTCGTACCCCTCGGTGGTGATGAAGCCGAGGTTCTCCACCTTCCCCTCGAGGAGCTTGTTGGTGGCCACCGTGGTGCCGTGGCTGACCGCGCTGATCGAGTCGCCGCCGAGCCCGAGGGTGTCGAGCACCTTGTGCACGCCGTTCATGAAGCCGATCGCCGGGTCGCTCGGGGTGGAGGGCGTCTTGGTCGTCGCCATCTCCCCCGAGAGCTCGTCGACCGCCACCACGTCGGTGAACGTGCCACCGGTGTCGATGCCGATGCGGATCCGTCGGCCTTGCTGTTCTGTCATGTCGTCTCCGAGTTGAGCTTGGGTCGGCGGTCGCCGACTCGATTGACCTGTTCGAACGCGTACGCGACCTCGAGCAGGCGTCGTTCCTGGTTCGGTGCGGCGACGATCTGGATGCCGACCGGCCACCCTTCTGGGGTGAAGCCGGCGGGCACGGAGATCGCGGGACAGCCCGTCACGGTGATGAAGTAGGCCGACCGCATCCAGTCGAGGTACGTCGACTGGACGACGCCGTTGATGTCTTCGGGGTACTCCACGTCGGCACTGAACGGGGGCACCTGGCTGACCGGCATCACGAGCACGTCGTGGTCCTCGAAGAACTCCCGGACGCGGTCACTGATCCGGGTGCGGCGCTCGTAGGCCTGGAACACGTCGCGGCCCGTCAGCCCCTCGCCCGCGCGGATGTTGTCGGCCAGCGACGCCTTGAACTTGTCGGGGTTGTTCTCCAGCATCGTGCCGAACCGGCTCTGGAAGACCCAGGCACGCAGGGTGCGGAAGGTCTCCTCGGCGCCGGCGAGCCTGGGATGGGCGTCGGCCACGGTCGCTCCGGCCGCCTCGAATACGGCCTGCTGGTCGCGCACGATCGCGGCTACCCGGTCGTCCACGGCGTAGGCGCCACCCAGGTCGACCGACAGAGCGACGCGCAGTCCGTCCAGCTTTCCCTCGAGCGGGGCAGCGAACTGGTCACCCGGCTCGGCGAGAGCGAGCGGGCTGCGTGAGTCGGGCCCGGCGATCACCGACAGCAGCAGAGCCAGGTCTTTGACGTTGCGCGCCATCGGTCCCGACACCGAGGTGGTCTCCCACGCGTTGTCGGTGGGCCAGTTGGGCACCCGGCCCAGGCTGGGGCGGAGGCCGACGACGTTGCAGAACGACGCGGGGTTGCGCAACGAACCGCCCATGTCGCTGCCGTCGGCCAGGGGGACCATGCCGCTGGCCAGGGCTGCCGCCGCTCCCCCGCTGGACCCGCCGGCGGACCGGGTCAGGTCGAACGGGTTGAGCGTAGTGCCGAAGATCGGGTTGAAAGTGTGCGAGCCCGCTGCCCACTCGGGGACGTTGGTCTTGCCGATCGTCACGGCCCCGGCCTTGCGGATCCGCTCGACGACGAGGTCGTCGCGCTTGGGGACGTTGTCGGCCATCAGCGGGGACCCGAACGTGGTCCGCCAGCCCGCCACCTGATGGGTGTCCTTGAACGCGAAGGGCAGTCCGTGCAGCGGCCCGAGTGGCTCACCGGCCGCGGTCGCCTCATCGGCGACAGCGGCCTGCTGCCGGGCGCGCTCGGCGTCAAGGCTGACGACCGCGTTCACCTCGGGGTTGGTCTGCTCGATCCGCGTGAGGTGAAGGTCGAGCAGCTCCCGGGCAGAGATCTGCTTCTCGGCGACCGCCTGCGCCATGGCGCGAGCGGTGCCGTAGTGGTCGATGGTCATCGGCGATCAGCTGCGCCTACGGCCCGAGAGCCATCCGCCGACCAGGGCACCGGCCAGGGCGACACCCGCCCCGACGGCAACACCGAGCAGGAACGTCTTGTCGGCGGGTGCACCCGCGCCGGCCGGTGCAGCCGGCGGCGTGAAGACCTGACCGCCCGCGGCAGGAGCGCCGGCCTTCGGTGCGGCCGCCGCGGCCTCGGGCGCGGCAGCGGGTGCCTCGGCCGGTGCAGCGCCGGTGAGCACGGCGTCGACGTTGTTGAAGAACTCCGCGGCCATCTTCTTCGAGACACCGGTCAGCATCCGCTGCCCGACGCCGCCGATCATGCCGCCGACGGTGGCGTCCGCGTCGTAGGTCAGGGCGGTACCGCCGTCGGCGCCGTCCTCCAGGGTGACCAGGACGCTGGCCCCGATCGTGCCCGGGGCACCGGCACCCTGCGCGTTGAGGCGGAACGAGCCCGGCTCCTGCTGCTCGCTCAGGCGCACCTCACCGTCGTACACGCCCTTGATGGAGCCGACCCCGGCGGCGACGGTCATCTTGTAGGCGTCCTCACCGACGGCCTCCAGCTTCTGGCAGCCCGGGATGGTGCGCACGAGCACCGCGGGGTCGTTGAGTGCGCGGTAGACCTCGTGGCGCGGGGCTTGCAGGACGGTGTTTCCAGAGACCTTCATCAGTGACCTTCTTGGTGTCGGAGTCGCAGGTGGAACAGCTCGCTGGGCGAGATGGGCATGCTGTGGATCGGGAAGCCTTCCGCGTCCTCGATCGCGGAGGCGATCGCCGCGGAGCCGGGGATGACGCCGGCCTCGCCGGCACCCTTGACCCCGAGCGGGTTCAGCGGTGAGGGGGTCTCGAGATGGTCGATCTCGATCTCGGGAACCTCGGAGGCGTATGGCATCAGGAAGTCCATGTAGGAGGCGTTCAGGAGCTGACCTGTCTCGTCGTACTCCATGCGTTCGTACAGCGCACCGCCGACGCCCTGGGCCACACCGCCGTGGATCTGACCCTCGACGATCATCGGGTTGATGATCGTGCCGCAGTCGTGGACCACGCAGTAGCGCAGGATCTTGATGTCGGCGGTGAGCGGGTCGGTCTCGACGATCACGGCGTGCATGCCGTTGGCGAACGTGGACCGCGGCGGGGAGTAGTAGTCCGTGCCCTCCAGGCCCGGCGACTGTCCCGGAGCCACCGGCGGCTTGTCCGGGTCGGCCGGTGCCGCGAACTGCGTGGCGCGGGCGGAGGCCTCGTCGAAGGCGTAGCGCAGCGGGTTGGACAGCACCGCCACCGCGCCGAGGTCGATCTGGGTGGTGGGCGCGCCCTTCACCTGGATGTGGCCGTCGACGATCTCGAGGTCCTCGGGCGAGGCCTCGAGGGCGTGCCCTGCGATCTCGAGGGCCTTCTCCCGGACCTTGCGTGCGGTCAGCGCAACGGCGCTACCGCTCATCACGGCGGTGCGGGAGGCGAACGTCCCGACGGCGTACTTGAACCGACGGGTGTCACCGGTGGTGACCTTGATCCGGTCGAACGGCACGCCGAGCTCGTCACCCACCAGCTGCGCCAGCATGGTCTGGTGGCCCTGGCCCTGACTGGTAAGGCCGGTGGAGACCACCACGGTGCCGTCGGTCTCGACCCGGATGTGGCCACCCTCGTAGGGGCCCACGCCGGTGCCCTCGACGTAGCACCCGATGCCGATACCGACCTTCCGGCCCTCGGCACGGGCCTCCTCGCGGTAGGCCTCGAAGTCGTCCCAGCCGACCAGCTTCTTGAGCTTGTCGAGCGAGGCCGGGAAGTCACCCGAGTCGTACATCAGCTGCCGGCCGTCCTGGAAGATCAGGCCGTGGTCGTAGGGCATCTCCTCGGGCTGGATGAAGTTCCGCTCCCGGACCACGGTGCGGTCCAGGCCGAGGTCGGCGGCGATGGCGTCGATCGTCCGCTCCATCACGAAGCAGCCCTGCGGCCGGCCCGCGCCACGGTAGGGAGTGACGATGACCGTGTTGGTGTACATGCTGTTCAGCTCGACCTTGTAGGCGCCGGGCTTGTAGGGCCCGAGCAGCTGGGTCGAGGTGATGATCGGGACGATCAGGCCGTACGGCGTGTAGGCGCCGTGGTCGTGCCAGAACCGGACCGATAGTCCGAGCATCCGGCCCTCGTCGTCGTACCCGACCCGCACGTTGTGCAGCTGGCCGCGCTCGTGGGCGCTGGAGATGAAGTGCTCGCGCCGGTCCTCGGTCCACTTCACCGCGTGGTTCAGCCGGACCGCCGCCCAGGGCACGAGGACCTCCTCGGGCCACGGGTGCACGATCTTCACGCCGAAGCCACCGCCCACGTCGGGGGTGACGACCTCGACCCGGTCGACCGGCAGCTCGAGCTTGGCGGCGACGGCCTGCCGGACGCTGGTGGAGGTCTGCGTCGAGGTGTGCACGAGCAGCGACTTGTCGTCGTCGTCCCAGACCGCGTGAACGCCCTTGCCCTCCATGGGCATGGCGGCGCTCCGCTCGATCTTCAGCTCGAGCTCGAGCTGGTGCGGCGCTGCGTCGACGGCCGCGTCGGCGTCGCCGTTCTCCTGGACCATCACCGCGGCGACGTTGCCCGGCACGTCGTCGTGCACCAGGTGCTCCGCGGCGCGGGCGACCTCGACGCCGACGACGGCGGGGAGGAACTCGTAGGTGACGTTGACCCGGTCCGCGATGTCCTCGGCGACATAGCGGCTCGTGGCGACGATCATCGCGATCGCCTCGCCGACGTAGTTCACCTCGTCCCTGGCCAGGGCGTACTGGGTCCGACCGTGCGTGAGCGTCGGGTGCGGGATCAGCAGCGGCAGCGGCTCGCCCATCCGCGACTCGAGGTCGTCATGGGTGTAGATCGCCACCAGGCCGTCGATGTCGAGAGCGTCGGTCACGTCGATGTCGACGATTCGCGCGTGGGCGTGGGGGCTGCGGACGAAGGCGACCTCGTAGGCGTCGTGCCCCAGGTCGTCGAGGTAGCGGCCGTTGCCGGTGACCAGGCGCGGGTCCTCGGAGCGCTTGATGGACTGCCCGAACAGCTTGGTCGTCATGCGTCGTCACCGCGCTTGATCTCCGCGGCGCGCTGCACGGCAGCCACGATGTTCTGGTAGCCGGTGCACCGGCACAGGTTCCCCGAGATCGCCTCGCGGGCCTCCTCCTTGGAGGGGTTCTCGTTCTCCTCCAGGTAGGCGGTGATCGTGGTGATGAACCCCGGGGTGCAGAAGCCGCACTGAAGGGCGTGACAGTCCTGGAACGCCTGCTGCACTGGACCCATGGCGCCGCCTGGCTTGCAGCAGCCCTCGACCGTGGTGATCTCGGAGCCTTCCAGGCTGACTGCGAAGACCAGGCAGGAACGGGTCGGCTGCCCGTCGACGAGGACGGTGCAGGCACCGCACACGCCGTGCTCGCAACCGACGTGGGTGCCGGTGAGCCGGAGGTCGTGACGGAGTGCGTCGGAGAGCAGCCGGCGGGCCGGGACCTCCATCTCGCGCGGTGCCCCGTTGACGGTCAAGCTCACCTTGACCAAGGTCTCGGTCGTCATCAGGCAACCCTCTCGTCTCGTCGGGTGCGGACCGATCGTTCGCGCGCCTGGTCGAGCGCACGCACGGTCAGCACGTGGGCCAGGTTGCGGCGGTAGTCCGCGCTGGCGTGGATGTCGTCCTCGGGGTCGATCTGTGCGTCGACCAGGTCGCGTACGGCGGAGTCGGTGAAGCCTCCACCGCTGCCGGTGATCGCCTCGGTGAGGTCGACCAGCACCGGGCCGGCGCCGACACTGATCAGGGCGACTCTTGCGGCGGTGATGGCGTCGTCGGAGTCGGTGGTGACCATCGCGCCGACGCCGCACATGGCGTAGTCACCGTGCCGTCGGGCCAGCTCCACGAACGTCGAGCCGGTCCCCGCCGGAGGCCGGCGGAACGTTGCTGCAACAGCGATCTCTCCGCCGCGGGTGGCCGACTCCATCGGGCCCAGGAAGAACTCGTCCGCCGCGACCTCGCGGGTCCCGGCCGTGCTGCGCAGCTCGACGGTCCCGTCCAGCATCGCCAGCACGGCCGGCATCTCCGCGGACGGGTCGGCGTGGACCAGGCTGCCCACCGTCGTACCCCGGTTGCGGATGGTCGGGTGGGCGACGTTCTCCAGCGCCTGCCGCAGCAGCGGGATCGCGTCGTAGGCTGCCTGGTCCCTCTCCACGCGGGAGTGACGGGCCGTTGCTCCGACCCGCACCCCGGCGTCGGTCACCTCGACCGTGTCGAGCTCGGCGAGGTGGTTGATGTCGACCAGGTTGGCGGGTGCGGCCAGCCTCATCGACATCAGCGGGATCAGACTCTGACCCCCCGCGAGGACCTTCCCCGCATCCCCCAGTGATTCGAGCAGCTGCACTGCCTCTTCGATGCTGCCTGGTCGGTGGTAGATGAACGGGGAAGGTTTCACGGGTATCCCTCGGGTGGTCGGTCAGTGCTTGCGGTGTCCGGGCACGTCCTCGTCGGTGTGGGTCACGTGCGACTGCCCGACGGCGATCACAGCACCCTCCCGCTTGAGATGCTCCGGTGCCACCGCCCGTGCCAGGTGGTAGCCGGCCAACGTCACGATGGTTCCGAACGCGATACCGGAGAGAACGAAGTTCTCGGTCACCTGAAGCGAGGTGTCACCGATCGCGATGATGATGCCGGCCGCCACCGGGACCAGGTTGACGGGATTGGCGAAGTCGACCTGGTTCTCCTTCCAGATCTTGGCGCCGAGCAGACCGATCATGCCGTACAGGACCACCGTGATTCCGCCGAGAACACCACCGGGCGTCGCGGCGACGACCGCACCGAACTTCGGAGAGAGACCGAAGATGATGGCGACGCCGGCGGCCACGAAGTAGGCGGCGGTGGAGTACACCCGGGTAGCCGCCATGACGCCGATGTTCTCGGCGTACGTCGTGGTCGGTGAACCACCGACGGAGGTCGCGAGCATCGTGCCCACACCGTCGGCGCCGATCGCACGGCCCATCACCGGGTCGAGGTCCTTGCCGGTCATCTCGGCGACCGCCTTGACGTGGCCGGCGTTCTCCGCGATCAGTGCGATCACGGCCGGCAGCACCAGCAGGACGAAGGTGATCGAGAAGGCGGGCATGTGCCAGCCGACCTCGCCCAGGTTGCCCTGGACGGTCTGGTTGCCGACCAGCCCCTCGGCGGTCTGCCGGGGGAAGCCGAACCAGTCAGCGGCCTGGACACCGGACCAGTCGACCCGGTTGTGGGTGTTGACCTCACCGGCCGCCGCGTTGAAGGAGGTGATCTGACCGAAGACGTTGTCGAAGACCCACGACAGGGCGTATCCGAAGAGCAGGCCGAGGAAGATGGCGATACGACCGAGGAAGCCGCGGAGGCCGACGGCGACCAGGATCACGAACGTCATCGTCAGCAGCGCGATCCACTGGTCCTGCGGCCAGTAGATGTCGGCGACCACGGGTGCCAGGTTGAAACCGATCAGCATGACCACCGCGCCGGTGACGACCGGGGGCAGGACAGCGTGAAGAACGTGGCTTCCCATGTAGTGGATGAGGACACCGACGAGCGCGAGCACCAGACCGGCGACGAGGATGGCGCCGGTGACGTCGGCCGGGCCGCCGTCCTGGGCGTAGATGGCGGTCGCGCCACCCACGAAGGACGCGGACGTGCCGAGGTAGCTCGGCACCTTGCCCTGCACGATAAGCAGGAACGCGATCGTGGCGAGACCGCTCATCATGATGGCGAGCTGGGGGTTCAGACCCATGATCACCGGGAATACGAAGGTCGCACCGAACATGGCGACCACGTGCTGTGCACCGAGACCGGTAGTCCTCCCCCAGGACAAGCGCTCGTCAGGCGCTACAGCCGCCCCCGGCGGCGGCGTCTTGCCGCCGTGGACGACCTTCCAAGAAAACATCGACATGCGGGGCCTCCTAGACCACACCATCGAACCCTGCAGGGGATCGATGCTCGAGACAGGCCCACGCTCGCGAGCCTGCCCACACTGTGCCTCAGGCCACCTGTGAGCCGCATCATGCAGCGAGCAAAACTAGTGCCGAATCAGCCGCCGGACTGCTGTGGCTAGTTGCCAAGGGCACTTCGTGGCGCCCGGCCGCCAGGGCCGACGCAGCGGTCGGTCCCTGACTCCAAAAGGGGTTACAGCGAGCGCATCGACACGATCCTGAGGGCGAGTGCCAGGTCCAGCCGCAGGTTGGGGTCGGTGGTGAACGGGCCGACGATCTTCTCGAGCTTGCTGATCCGATAGCGCAGGGTGTTGTAGTGGAAGTGCAGCCGGCGCGCCGTCTCGGCGACGTTCAGGTTGGTGTCGAGCAGCATCTGCAGGGTCTCCCGCAGGTCGGCCGCCTCGGAGGAGGTGGCGCTGGCGAGCTCGCCGAGGCTCTCGTCCACGAAGGCCGACAGCTCCGCAGAGTCCTCGATGAGGCTGAGCAGTCGGAAGACCCCGAGCTCGTCGAAGTGCGTCAACGCTCGCGACCCGTGGAGCTCCCGCCCGACGTGGAGGGCCTTGCGCGCCTGCTCGTAGGCCGACGCCAGGTCCTCGGGCCCGGTCACCACTCGGCTGACCCCCGTGGCGAAGGGGCGCCGGCCACCGCCGCCGTCCCCCGCGATCTGCTTGACGGTGGCCTCGACCACCTCGGCCGCGGACGCTCCCTCCGGCACCGGCAGGAGCGCGACCACCTCGGCGGCGAAGCCGACGACGGGGATGCTCGGATCGCGCCGGGTGACCACGTTCTGCCAGGCCGCAGCGAACCGCTCGAGCTCGATCGGTCCCCGGTAGCCAACATGCATCGGCGGAGCCTTCTCGGTCTCCAGGGCAGCCACGACCACCACCATCGGCCGGGACATGTCCCAGTCCAGCGCCTGGGCGTGGGCGATGACGTCGGCGGGCGAACCGGCGCGGGCCGCGAGCACGTCGCGTAGGAAGTCGCCGCGGTACTTGCTCTCCACCGCGGTGATCGCGATCTCCTTCGTCAGGGAGATCGCCGCGACCGTGGCGGCGCGCTCGAGCACCGCGAGGTCGGCGGTCGTCATCAGCCGGTCGGCATGGAACAGGATCAGCCGTCCGTGGTCGATCCTCCCGCCCTTGATCGAGACGACGGCGTGGGAGCCGGGCAGGTCCTCGACCTCGTGCACACCGGCTGGGAACTGCTCGGTGCGGTACCGACCACTCGGGTGGAACACCGAGGAGGAGCGCAGAACCTCTTGCTGCTCGCTCGTGCCGGTCTCGCTGACCACCCGCCCGTCCGCGGTGGTGACGAGGGCCAGGCCGCCGAACAGCTCGCTGACGCTGTCGGCCACCTCGGCGACCCCGCCGCCGGTGAGCACGATGTCCACGAGGTGGCGCTGCACCTCCTCGCCGCGCTCGAGCATGGACGCGCGTTCGCTGACCACGCTCGTGAACACCTGGGTCAGCACCTCGTCGAACCCGGTCGAGTCGGGCACCACGATGACCGGCAGGCCCCGACGGTCGGCCTCGGCGAGCATCGGCTCCGGCAGCGTCTCGAGGTAGCGGTGCAGCTTCACCGCCAGCGCGGAGACCCCCCTCGAGTCCAGCTCGGCGACCAGGTCGACCAGGCCCCTGCCTTCCTCCCGCAACGGGTAGCCCGTGGTGAGCAGCAGCCCGTGAGGACGCACCCACGGGAGGATGTCGGGGACCTCCATGACGTTGGCGCGACGCACCAGCCGGTCCAGTCCAGTCCCGCCCGCGACCACCTCGGCGCCCGCGAACGCGGGCAGGGTGAGCATCTTCTCGACGCTGACCGGCTCGGCCTCCGTGTGGTCGCCCAGGCCCAGGTCAGCAGGGGTGTCTGCGCCGTTGTCAGCAGCGGTGTCGGCTAGCAACTCCGCATCACGAGCAAGCGGATCGTTGGCAACATTACCCATGCACCCGACGCTACCTGAGTACCTAGGGTCGGAACGTGGCTTCCCGACAGATCCCCGTTGCAGCGTCCGCGCTGCTGAGCGGTCTGCTCTCGGGCGAGCCCCGCCCACTGGTCGAGGTCGCCCGGACCAGGATCAGCGTGCACTTCGAGACCGGCGACGCATCGGCGCCGGTCATCTGCGTCTGCACCCCTGAGGCGGTCCACCTGCCCAACAGCCTGTTGACCGCCGAGCTGCCCTCCGCCTCGTCCGTCACGATCGGCGGGCGCGGGCTCCAGCAGTCCGTGACCTCGTGGCGCGTCGCCCGGTGGTGGCGCCCGGCGCGGCCGGTCGGACTGCCTCTGCCCACGGCCGACCTCGTGCACCTGTTCGGGTCCGCCGACGGGCTGGGTGTGACGCTCCCGCGCCCGTCGTACGACGGCCTCTCCCCCGAGCTTCTCGTCGGCGCCGGCGCCGGGCTCACCCCAGAGGGCGACG